>NZ_KB291482.1:53066-64084 GCF_000318315.2 Capnocytophaga sp. oral taxon 324 str. F0483
TAAGCTAACCCCACCCTCCTCACAGCCTTTTCTCGCTAAAAACGCCTCTAACCCTCTTTTGATATTCTTCGTTTCCCTTCGATGATTCTGTGTCTCTCCAAAAACGCTAATGTGTCCTTTTTGCGACACACACTTTGGCAAAGCTGATTAAATTGATAATCAATTTAAAGACAATACAAACTATTATTGAAAATAACCTATCCTGTAAAACATACTTTACTCAGAAAATATTTCTATAGTTTTAGCCTTTTACAACCCAATTATTTATCTAAAAATAATAATGATTATGAGCCTTTTATAAAAAAACAGAAAAAATATTTTGTCTTTTCCCCTGGTATATCGAAAATATTTTCTAATTTTACCCCCAATAAATTTATAAAAGTATGTATGCATTAGACCGTATTGATTTAGCACTTTTAGATGAATTACAACAAGATAGCAAACAATCTATTAAAAAATTATCCGAAAAAGTAAGCCTGTCAATCACTCCAGTTCACGAACGTATCAAACGATTAGAATCACTAGGAATTATTCAAAGATATGTAGCGGTAGCCAATCCTAAAGCTCTCGGAAAAAAATTGGTAGCTTATTGTCAAGTAAAACTTCTTAAGCATAGTGCCGAATTATTTAATGAGTTCGAAAAATATATAAGCACTTTAGATGAAGTGTTAGAAGCCTCGTATATGGCAGGAGGCTACGACTTCCTGCTAAAAGTTATGCTCAACGATATGGAAGATTATCAGAGATTTGTAGTACACAAAATATCTAAATTGGAAATTATCTCTAACATTCAAAGCTCTTTCGTAATACAAGAGATCAAGAACACCTCTATGATTAAATGTCTACGTGAGGAAGCTGAAAAAACTAATTAAAAATGCACATAGCAATTGCAGGAAATATAGGAGCTGGAAAAACTACCCTTACCTCTCTATTAGCCAAACACTACCAATGGGAAGCCCATTTCGAAGATGTGGTAGATAACCCTTATTTAGATGATTTTTATCACCAAATGGAGCGCTGGAGTTTTAATTTACAAATATACTTTCTAAACAGTCGCTTCCGACAGATTTTGGATTTTAGAGAGAAAGGAAATAACATCATTCAAGACCGCACTATTTACGAAGATGCTCACATCTTTGCCCCTAACTTACACGAAATGGGACTGATGAGCTCTCGTGATTTCGATAATTACAAGTCACTATTCGCTCTGATGGAGCGCCTTGTTCTCCCACCAGACCTACTGATTTACCTCAGAAGCTCAGTACCCAACTTGGTAAACCAAATACAAAAGCGCGGTCGAGATTACGAAAATACAATCTCAATAGACTATCTCAACCGCCTCAACCAGCGATACGAACAGTGGATAAAAAGTTACGACAAGGGGAAACTACTCATCATAGAGGTAGACAATATTGATTTCGTAAACAACCCTGAAGATTTAGGTGAAATCATCAATAAAATAGATGCTCTCCTCTACGGATTGTTCTAAAATAAAAAAGATACCCACCAATAACGGTGAGTATCTTTTTCTTTTATTAATTATTTTTTTAATTCTAAAAGAACTTGCTTACGTGGAATGCTACCAAACCATCAATTGGTTTTCTTAGCACTGTACCCAATTTAAGGTTGTTTTCTGTCAATACTTCTTCCAAAATATCTTGGAGGAAGAAAGCAATACTACCTACAAAGTTGATAGGCACTTCGTAGCGGTCTTCGTACTGAGAAATCCAGTGGTCTACAAATAGTTGCATACCTTGTCTCACCATCTCACGGCAATATTCGTGATTCTTATTTTCTACTACGAATTTTGCAAAAGTAGCCAAGTAACTGTTAGGGTTTGGCATCTTGTACAAGTGATTTTTAATCACATCTGATCCCAATTCGTATTGATTTTCAAACTTCTGAACGAGGTCAGCTGGCATTTTCTTGAAGAAATAATCAATAATCAAGCGTTTGCCATAGAAATTCCCACTCGATTCGTCCATCAAAATATAGCCTAATGAATCTACTGCTTGGTATAATTCTTTACCATTCCAATAAGAGCAGTTAGCACCTGTACCTAAGATACATACAATAGCTTTATCGGAGGGGGCTGTAGTAGCAAACACAGCTGCATAAGTATCTTCTTTCACCTCTATTTTAGCGTTTTTAAAGATAGTTGCCAAACTGCGTTCTACAAAGTAACGAATGCGTTCAGTACCACAACCAGCACCATAGAAATAAATTTCTGATACTGAATTTCTGTTCTCAAACAATTGATAATTGGTGGTTATACGCTCTACGAGAATTTCTTCTGTAAGAACTTCAGGATTTAACCCTAAAGTTTGAGTAAAAAATATTTTTTCACCTTTGCTATTTAAGGCTGTCCAATCGGCCTTAGTAGCTCCACTGTCTACAATTAAAATCATATCGTTTCGGTTTTATTAAGTTGTTTACTATTAAAAAAGGTGAGTATGCCTCCATAGGCAACTCACCTTTTTTCTTTATGAATTACAATTTAGCAATGTGCTGTGCTAAATCTACCAATTTGTTTGAATAACCAGTTTCGTTATCGTACCAAGAAACTACTTTGAAGAAGTTAGCACTCAAACCGATACCAGCTTTTGCATCGAAAATAGAAGTGTTTTTGCAACCTACGAAGTCTTGAGAAACTACAAGGTCTTCAGTGTATCCAAGAATACCTTTCAATTCACCTTCTGATGCTTTTTTCATAGCAGCGTTGATTTCCTCTAAAGTAGTTGATTTTTTAGTGCGGAAAGTCAAATCTACTACTGAAACATCGGCAGTAGGTACGCGGAATGCCATACCAGTAAGTTTACCATTCAATTCAGGGATTACTTTACCTACAGCCTTAGCAGCACCGGTAGTAGAAGGAATGGTGTTGCAAAGTGCTGAACGTCCACCTCTCCAATCCTTTTTAGAAGGACCATCTACTGTTAATTGTGTAGCGGTTGTAGCGTGAACTGTAGTCATCAAAGCCTCTTCGATACCGAAGTTATCATTCAATACTTTAGCAATAGGCGCCAAGCAGTTAGTTGTACAAGAAGCGTTAGACACGATAGTATCAGTAGGTTTTACTGATTTGTGGTTCACACCCATTACAAACATAGGAGCATCTGCTGATGGAGCAGAAATAACTACTTTTTTAGCTCCTGCATTAATGTGAGCTTGTGCTTTTTCTAAGGTAGTGAAGATACCAGTACATTCAGCAACTACATCGGCGTGTACTTCGTTCCATTTAAGGTTGTTAGGATCTTTTTCAGCAGTGATACGCACTTTTTTGCCATCTACTACTAAGTGACCATTTTCTACTTTCACATCACCTTTAAAAGTTCCGTGAACTGAATCGTATTTCAAAAGGTAAGCGATGTAATCTACATCCAAAAGGTCGTTAATACCAACGATTTCTACGTCGGCTCTTTCATAAGCAGCACGGAATACGAGACGTCCAATACGTCCGAAACCGTTAATTCCAATTTTTACTGACATAATTCTCTTTTAATTTAATTTATTCGTTATTTAATTTTAAGTTTGTTACGTTACTAAGTTGCCATTATTTCGGCTACACGGAGGAGTTCCGTATCTATTTTAGAACTGCCTTTGATAGCTTTTTCAAGCGGAGTGAGTTCCATTTTATTGTTACGGATACCCACCATATAGTTAGATTTCCCTTCAAGGAGTGATTCTACTGCTTTTACCCCCATACGGCTTGCCAATACACGGTCGAAGCAAGAAGGAGCACCTCCACGTTGCATATGCCCTAATACTGATACACGCACATCGTAATCGGGGTGGTGTTGTTCTACATATTCTTTAAGTTCGAATACGTTTTTACCTATTTTATCGCCTTCAGCAACCACTACCAAGCTGGAAGTTTTACCAGTCCTACGACTTTTTTCCAAAGATTCAAGTAGCTTTTTAAGTCCTATATTCTCTTCTGGAATCAAGATTTCTTCAGCACCTGCCCCTACTCCAGAGTTCAAGGCGATGTGTCCTGCATCACGCCCCATTACTTCTATGAAAAACAAGCGGTTGTGGGAGCTTGCGGTATCTCTAATCTTGTCGATAGCCTCAATTACAGTGTTGAGAGCGGTATCATATCCCAAAGTAAAATCAGTACCATAGATATCGTTATCGATAGTACCAGGGATTCCCATTACGGGGAAACCAAATTCTTTGTTGAACAAGAGTGCCCCAGTGAAAGAGCCATCACCTCCTATTACTACCAAAGAATCTACCCCTGCAGCTTTTAATTTTTCATAAGCTGCCTTGCGCCCTTCAGGAGTTTTAAAATCTTTAGAGCGGGCTGATTTCAAGATAGTACCTCCTCTATTGATAATATCTCGAACGCTACGTGCGTTCATTTCTTCAAAATCGCCTTCTATCATTCCCTGATAGCCACGATATACACCTACCACTTCGATGTTGTGATATGCACAAGTACGTACCACTGAACGAATGGCGGCGTTCATACCAGGAGCGTCTCCTCCTGATGTTAATACTGCTATTTTTTTTACTGACATTGTCTGTTTTTAATTTTCCGCCTCAAAAGTACAAAATATTTTTGATATAGCAATAATTTTATGTGTTTTTTTAACACTAAAAAATATAACTGTTTAGTTTATTAGGAATTAGAAAATAGATGTTAAAAGTTAGTTTTATAAAATCTTCATTAAATCTTAATGTTTGTTGTATTCCTTTAGAGCTTCACCTAATATGTGAATAGCTTTTACTATCTTCTCCTTCTCGAGTACATAAGCTATACGCACTTGGTTGCGCCCTAAACCTTCGGTAGCATAAAAACCTTCGGCAGGAGCCAACATTACCGTTTCGTTATTTACTGAGAAATGATCTAAAAGCCATATACAGAAGTCTTCTGCATTTTCTACAGGCAATTCGGCTATACAATAGAAAGCCCCCTTAGGCATCGATACACGTACACCTTCTACTTTTCGGAGTTCTTCAATGAGCACGTTCCTACGCTGAGTATATTCCTTTAATACTTCTTCAAAATAAGTTTCGGGTACATCAAAAGCGCGCTCAGCTCCTATTTGTGAATAAGTAGGGGGAGACAAGCGTGCTTGAGCGAACTTCAAAACAGACATCATCACGTCTTTATTCTTAGAGACTACCCACCCGATGCGCGCTCCACACATACTGAAACGTTTAGATACCGAATCTATCATTATAGCATTTTGTTCAATGCCTTCTACTTGCATAATGGAATAATGGGTAGCACCATCATATACGAACTCTCGGTATACCTCATCGAAAATAAGGAAAATATCGTGTTTTTTAGCTATTGTTGCCAATTGCAAGATTTCTTCTTTAGAATACAAATAGCCTGTAGGATTTCCGGGGTTACAAATGAGAAAAGCTTTGGTTCTAGGAGTTATCTTTTTCTCAAACTCTTCTATAGGAGGTAAGGCAAAGTTATCATCAAAAGAAGACGTAATAGGCACACACACTGCATCAAAGGCTTCTGAAAAGCTAATATAGTTCGCATAGTAAGGTTCTGGAATGATAATTTCATCATCGGCATTGGCAACAGTAGCAATTACATAGGTAAGAGCTTCAGAACCTCCACAAGTGATGATAATATCACTACTTTCTACCTTAATATCGTGTTTTTTGTAGTATTCCACCACCTTTTCTCTAAGAGAATCAATTCCCTCACTTTTTGTATATTCCAATACCTTAGGGGTAAAATCTTTGACTGCTTGAATAGCTATTTCAGGGGTTTTAATGTCAGGCTGACCGATATTGAGGTGATAAATAGTCTTCCCTTCCTTAGCTGCTTTTTCAGCGTAAGGGGTCAGTTTTCTAATGGGTGACTGAGGCAATATTTGCGCTCTATGTGATATTGTAGGCATCTTTTTAATTATTAATGGTTAATTATTAATGGTTAATGAAAAATTAGCAAATTAGCCAATTTGTCAATTAACACATTGGCTAATTGATAAATCGGCTAATTATCTTATTTTTTTGCTACTAATTCAGCAATGCGAATAATCACTTCGGTAGCTTTTTCGAGGTTTTCTACGGGCACAAATTCGTATTTACCGTGGAAATTATGTCCGCCTGCAAAGATATTAGGGCAAGGCAAGCCCATAAAGCTAAGTTGAGAACCATCGGTACCACCGCGGATAGGTTTAGTAATAGGAGTAATACCTAATTCTTTCATCGCGCGTTCGGCTACTTCTACAATATGCATCACAGGTTTGATTTTTTCACCCATATTGTAGTATTGGTCTTTTATTTCGGCTACTGCTACATTAGGGATTTGCTTGTTAAGGTCGTCTACAATTTGTTGTACTACGGCTTTGCGTTTGTTGAAAAGGTCGCAGTCGTGGTCGCGGATAATAAGCTGTACTACCGTATTTTCTACATCTCCAGAAATATCGGTAATGTGGTAGAACCCTTCGCGACCTTCGGTGCGTGCTGGAATCTCATCGGCTGGTAGTGCATTGATAAACTGAGTAGCTACGAGCATTGAGTTTATCATTTTGTTTTTGGCAGTACCAGGATGTACGTTCTTTCCTTTGAAGTGAATTTTAGCCCCAGCTGCATTGAAACTCTCATATTCAAGTTCGCCTATTTGTCCGCCGTCCATTGTATAAGCCCAGTCGGCAGCGAATTTTTTCACATCGAATTTATGTGCTCCACGTCCTATTTCTTCATCAGGGGTAAAGCCTACGCGTATTTTCCCGTGTTTGATTTCGGGGTGTTGCACAAGGTATTCCATAGCGGTTACGATTTCGGCAATCCCCGCCTTATCGTCAGCTCCTAAGAGGGTCGTACCATCGGTTGTGATAATGGTATTGCCTTTGTAGAGCAACAAATCCTCAAAATAAGAAGGTGATAACACTATATTTTGTTCTTTGTTGAGGACAATATCTCCCCCATCATAATTTTCTATAAACTGTGGATTTACGTTTTCACCAGAGAAGTCAGGTGATGTATCGAAGTGAGAAATAAAACCAATGGTAGGCACTGGGTAATCTACATTCGATGGCAACGTAGCCATCACGTAGGCGTTTTCATCTACAGTTACGTCTTGCAAACCAATAGCTTTCAATTCTTCTACCAATAGGTTTGCCATATTCCATTGTTTTTCGGTGCTAGGAGTTGTTTCGCTCTCAGGGTTGGACTGAGAGTCTATTTTTATATACTTAATAAAACGGTCTACTAAATTTTTCATTATATTATAGTTTTTAGTTATTTCTTCTTATTGTTAATTGGCTAATCTTCTAATATTTTCTTGCGTCTCAATTCAAAGTTTCTTCCAAGGTATACTTTTCTTACCATCTCATCAGCTGCCAATTCTTCAGGCACTCCTGATTTGAGGATTCCTCCCTCGAACATCAAATAAGTGCGGTCGGTAATGGCTAGTGTTTCCTGTACATTGTGGTCGGTGATGAGAATACCTATATTCTTGTCTTTGAGTTGTGCTACAATGCGTTGGATATCTTCCACTGCTATAGGGTCTACCCCTGCAAAAGGCTCGTCGAGCAAGATAAACTTCGGACTGGTAGCCAAAGCACGTGCAATTTCTGTGCGACGACGTTCTCCCCCTGAAAGCAAGTCTCCACGATTTTTACGAATATGTCCTAAGCCAAACTCTTCTATCAGCTCATCGGTTTTGCGTTGTTGTTCTGCCTTAGAGAGTTTGGTGAGTTGTAGGACACTTTTGATATTGTCCTCAATACTCAGCTTTCTAAATACCGAAGCCTCTTGAGCCAAATACCCAATACCGCTTTGAGCACGTTTGTACATCGGATAACTGGTGATTTCGGTATTATCCAAAAAAATAGTACCACCGTTGGGCTTGATGAGTCCCACTATCATATAAAAGGAAGTCGTTTTTCCTGCTCCGTTAGGCCCCAAGAGTCCTACGATTTCACCTTGGTTTACTTCCAGCGAAACGCCTTTTACTACTTTTCTTCCTTTGTATATTTTGATGATGTTATTTACTACTAATTTCATATAATCTTAAAACGAAAAGCGATAAGGCATTTCGTTGAGTTCTGTTTCTAAATCTACCCAATCGTGTACTTCGGTTACGATACTGTACACCATCTCTTCGGTAAGCACTTTCCCTTCGTAAAGGTCGGTAATGGTTTGTTCGCTCATTACTTCTTGCAAGAAGCCTTCGTCGCCCAAATATTCTACTGCCCATTCTTTGTATTTCATAGGGTCAGTAGAAATATACTCAAACTTATCGATATGTTCTTCCACAGGGAAGTTCTCTACACATTGCCACGTTTCGCCATCTAAAGAGTATATCACGAAAGGAATATCACTTTCTGAAAAGTTTTTACGATAGTACGGCAAGAACACCTTCGGGATACGCTTCTCGAAGTCGTGATTATCGCCTCCTTTGCTATCTTCGGCGCTCGAAGAGGGAACGATTAAGCAGGCTTTATCAATAAAATAAAACGACAGCGACGAACCGTCTTCATCTTCAAAGCCGTGCCCCCATTGGGCTTCATAGCCTTCATATTCTTCTTCATTTACTTTGTAGTAGGTGTGATAAACTTCAAACTCGTGACCACAAATAATCCAATCTAATACGGCTTCGCCTTTGCAAAGCTGTTTCAACGTTTTCACGTTGGGTAGGTGCTGTAAGTAGGTATTACAATCCATTAAAAATATTAAATTACCTTGTTTTGTTCTTTTTTTAAAACGTAAGCTGAAATAAAAATACTTATTTCGTATAAGAGCATTATCGGTATCGACACGATAATTTGGCTTACTACATCAGGAGGGGTTATAATTGCTGCAATGATAAGCACTACAATAACTGCGTGCCGGCGATATTTTCGCATAAAAGCAGGTGTTATCACTCCTAATTTGGTAAGAAAATAAACAACAATAGGTAGCTCAAAAATAATGCCACACGAAATGACTGACGAGCGTACTACAGAAATATAAGAGTTTAAATCTATTTGGTTTCTCACTTCGGGACTTACTGAATAAGACCCTAAGAAATTCACTGATAGTGGAGTAATGAGATAATAGCCAAACAAAACTCCTATAAAAAACAGCAAAGAAGCAATGAGGATAAAGCCACGAGCCAGCTTGCGCTCGTTTTCATAAAGTGCTGGACTGATGAATTTCCACACTTCATAAAGCACATAAGGAAACGCGAGAATCACTCCTGCCCAAATAGACGTCCAGATATGAGCTGAAAACTGCCCTGCCATTGTACGGCTTTGAATTGTAAAAGGCAATTGTTCAGCACAAAAAGCACTTTCAAATCCAAAAAGATGACCTATCTTACAGAACGTTCTGTAAGTAAAGAAATCGCCATTCTTAGGAGCAAAGATGATTTGGAAAATAAAATCCTTACACACAAACGCTACCACACCCACTGCTAAAACAGCTATAGTAGCACGTATCAAGTGCCAGCGCAAGGCTTCCAAATGGTCTAAAAAGGACATTTCATCTTGTGATGATTCCATCGTTGCTTTGTTGTTTTTATCTTTTATAACAAATTTGATGGTGCAAAGATAATAAATAATTCATAATTCACAATTAGCAACTAACTTTTTTAACTTACCACCAGTAATACCAGAAATACCAATAATCATCTTTGCCAGAGGTCGTAGCACGATGGGCAGGTGAATAAAGTAGTTGTACTTTTTAGACTTTCCGGGGAAGTTCGGAAAGACTCAGTGGTATCGAAAAAAAACGAAGAATATCAGAAGTGAGAATTCAGTCAAAAGGTAAAAGATGAGAGGTAAATTGGGTATGCTTAGCTTATAGAAAGCTTATAGGAAGCTTGAACGAATCTTGGAAGATAGATATACAAAGGGTATATAAAAAATTGATACTGAATAATTAAGAGTGAAGAAAAAAACGTAGTTTTGAGGGTAATAAAACGAAAGAAAAGAGAAAAAAAATTAGATGTGAGCTACATCAGAAATGTGAGCCACACAATATACTATGCAAAAAAGGCTGTTCAGCGAAATGCTGAACAGCCTTTTTTGAGGTTCTTCTATTTATATAATGCTATTTCTTAACGTATAACCAACCAACTAAAGATTCTTTGTTGTTATTGCTATCATAATACTCTATCACGTAGTAATACGTTCCTTGTGGGAGTTTATCGGCTTGTTCGATAGTTACACGTCCGTTAGAAATGCCTCTAAATACGCGGGTAACATTGTCATAACCTTCGGTCTCGAATACTTTCACACCCCAACGGTTATAGATACGTACCACATTGTTAGGGTAACGCTCAATGCCACTGATATGAAAATAATCGTTTTTGCCATCGCCATCTACCGACATACCATTGTAAGGCACTATCTTGTTCACTACATCGATAGTAACAGTAGCTGAAGCACAAGCATCGGTGTTACAAAGTTTATACACAAAGGTATCAGTGCCCTCAAAATTAGTATTTGGACGATATTCTATAGAACCATCTACATTCACAACTACTGTACCGTTAGCAGGGGTGGCTACCACATTAGGAGTTGTTGCTCCGTTAGGGATATCGTTACCCAATACATTCACCACTACTGGGGTGTTGATAGCGGTTGTAGAATGATCATCTACTGCTATTGGCAATACTGGGATGGTGCTTGTGGTTGTACCACTCACTGTTACCACAATACTTGCGGTGCTACATACCGTAGGACTTGCTACGGCGCATATAGTGTAGCTTATCGTATGGATACCCACAGGGGTGTTTGGTGCTACCGTAATCGTTCCATTAGGGTTCAAGGTGAAGCCCGTAGGAGTTGCTGTATTCCAAGTAAGTGTTACAGAACTGATACTTGGATTTGGTACACCATTGAGTTTATCATTAGTAAGAACGCTTGGCGTAGTACCACCTACAGTGCTTGTAATCGTAGTTACCCCATCGTTCACTGCTTCAATAGTCGTTGGCGTTACTACAGTAGGAACAAACACTTTTACAGTAGCTGTGGCTGTTGCACAGTTATCAGGGTTCAAACGCTCACAGATGCTGTATACTATCTCATAAGTACCCGATTTAGTACCCGAAG
>NZ_KB291482.1:64104-92133 GCF_000318315.2 Capnocytophaga sp. oral taxon 324 str. F0483
TTAGTGCCGAGTTTATCGTTATCTAATACCGTACCGGTGGTAGTTGTTGTGCTAGTACCATTGGTTATCATATAAGTATCGGCTTTGGCAACAATTGGCGTACTGCCTACTTTTACAGTAGCTGTGGCTGTTGCACAATTATCAGGGTTCAAACGCTCACAGATGCTATACACTATCTCATAAGTACCCGATTTAGTTCCCGAAGGTACCGTAACAGTACCATTGTTGTTGAGCGTAGGCGTTTTAGTCGCTCCTACTACATCGGTGGTGGTAGTTACTACGGTAAGAATCACATCGGTAGTGGTTGGCGTTTTAGTGCCGAGTTTATCGTTATCTAATACCGTACTGGTGGTAATTGTTGTGCTAGTACCATTGGTTATCGTATAAGTATCAGCTTTGGCAACAATTGGCGTACTGCCTACTTTTACAGTAGCTGTGGCTGTGTCGCAAACGGTTATACTATTTTCGGTATGACAGATTTTGTACTGAATAGTATAAGTGCCCGATTTAGTGCCTGCAGGTACTGATATTTTACCTGTAGCGATATCAAGAGTTGGTACATTAGTTCCTCCAGTAGCAGGGGTTACTATCGTAAGCTGTACATTGCTTATAGTAGCTTGTGTACCTCCTACTCTATCATTTTGCAATACATCAATCACATCATTAGCTCCATTGCCTCCATTGATGATACCCGTATGCGTATCGTCTACAGCATCAATTTGCAATACTTTGATAGTGCTTGTTTTGGTAACGGTGTTGCCTAATGGGTCTTTACCTACAAAGGTAATAGTTACTATCGAAGTGTTACACCAATCCGTCGGTTTCACCGCAGTGTAGTTGTGGGTAAGGGTAGCCGTACCACAAGTATCGGTAACTGTAGCTTGGTTGAGCCAATTGCCTACAGTTGTTGCTATGTTAGCATCATCGCAAGCAATGGTTAAAGGTGCTGGTACAGTAAGGCTTAATGTATTGCTATAGACTACATTCACTGCTGCACGGAGACTTTCACAACTGCCATTTCTCTGAGCTACATAATAAGTACTACCCGCTACCAAAGGTGTTGTATTTGCTAGAGGTGTTGTGCTGGTAGCTGTAGCATACCATACTATATTAGCACCTTGCGGTTGCAAGGAAGCTATGGTGGCATTACTACAGAAAGATTGGGTAGTTTGGGTAACTGTAGGAGTGGCAGGACGCTGCAAAAGTGTAAAGGTAATAGGAGCCTTTTCACTCACACATTTCCCAATATCGCGAAGGGTGTAGTAATAATTGGTAACAGCATTAAGAGCTGTAGCATCTGCTTCCTCTACATATTTATTTTGACCATTAAGTGTATAGATTTTCACTTCATTACCCTGCAAGGCTACTTTCAAATCCCCTATAGTAGCATTGCTATTGCACAATGATAAAGAGACTGGCTGTGCTAAAGTTTTACCTCCTAATGATTTTGAAAGGTATATCCTTTCTTTTCTACTTTCACAAGTATCTCCTGTGTTTTTTATAGTATAGAAATATTCCATACCTGCTGTCCAATCTATATTATCATTGTCATTAACTTCCATAGATAGAACAGCCTGCTGAGAGTTTGTCTTTAATCTTTTATAGATTTTGATATTATTTCCTGTTAATTTAGCTCTTATAGTCGATACTTTATCTTCTTCACACACACTTATAGCTACCGAAGTAGCTATAGCACGATTAATATCGGCTACAACGATGATTTTCTGTTTAGCTGATTCACATTTTCCTGCTTCTTGCAAAGTATACGAAAAACTATCATTATTCAGATATATTTTATCAGTAGGTTTTACCTGAGGAATATAATTAGGTCCAAAACTTCGATACAATTTAACTGTCTTACCTGCATACTTCGCTTGAAGGTAATTCATTACCACAGCATAAGTAGTATAATAAGATAGATTTTCCACCTCGTAATCACAAACTGTTACACTCTCTACTGGAGGTATGGGAGTTATAGGGGTGAGGGTGAGACTTATGTTAGCCGAAGGTGTTTCACAAGTGCCCACTTTATACGTATAAGTATACTGGATGCCTGTTTGTAACACATCATCGTTAGAAAGTAGGGTTGTACCCTTATAAACAGCTACTTTATTTACATCGGAAGTAGATGGCTTAGCAATTTCTTTCTTCAAGTCGGTTACGGTAGCTCCTTCACAAAGTGTTATGGTTTTATCACCTTTAGAAGATGAGAAAAGACGCGTGATATTCACTTGTGCAGGAGATGAAAAACAGAAACTATCGCCTACGTGTTTCCCTTTTATGTAATACTGATTATTCCCTTCGGATAGAGACAGCGATGGAGCGGTAATTCTATTCGTTTCATTAATTGCATCTGCGGAAGTAGGATACCACTGAAACTCAAAGTTATTACCAAATATAGATGTTGTTATACCTGCGTTTGTATTTTTAATAATCGTTTCGAGTTCAGCCAATGTTTTGGTAGCTTCACAAACATTTATACTTGTAGCAGGAATTCCTTTATAAGTTTTTACTTCTAAAGTAGCTTCCGTTTGTGTAATCACAGATCCACAAGCTGATTTTATGCGGTATATAAAAGTATGTTTTCCTACAAGTGCCGGACTCATTTTAATCATATCTTTTATACCCACATAATCCATTTTGGTAGTAGAAATCAATCCATCCTTATCAATTATATCGTAAGAAACGCCACTTTCAAAAGAAGTAGGAACGTTTTTAAACAGCTTATTTACATCGTAAATGTTATTAACACTATTATTTGTTTCGTCTAAACACTCCACTCTATTAACTGCTATAGGAGCTTTATAAGTTTGGCTATAAGGAGCGTGAGCATTGAAACGAATAGTGTCAAAACCATTGAGATTTTGCTCTATACAGTTTTTTACATTAGGGTCGGTAATATGAGTAAGTGTTAGCTTCAAGCTAAAAGTATTGTCGAGATCGGCTTGAGTAAGGTTGTTTATAACAAGCTCATTGTTTGTACTCAACACCGTTGCAGGCTGATCGTTGCGATACCACTGATAACTAACGCCACTTATTTGTGGCACTGATAGTACTCCTTTAGATCCCACACAATAGTAGTCTTGGTTTTTCTGTACAGCAAGAGGCGCAATTTGTGAAAGAGTCTCTTCATACACTTTCCCTTTGCCACAAGAATCTTTTACCAAAAACTTATAGCGAGCCTGAGGTTTAGAAGCATCTATATTGATAAAGAAATTGTTATCGGCATTATTTTGATACACAGCATTCGTAGTGCTACCATCTATCTCAGCTTCCGATAGTTCAAAAGTATAAGGAGGCACTCCCCCTTGTGGAATAATGGCTATATGATATTTTTGAGTTCCTCCTATTGCCGAGCAATCCATACGTACTCCTTTAGGCTGTTGCATTTCACCTTCGGTAAATTCGTGTTCAGCTACTACACGGGTACATTCTTTAAATCTATTTCTACTATCGGGTTGTATAATGCGTAAGACGCGATATTTACCTTGTTGAGGATTCGGGATATTGAACTCAAATCTATCTCTTCTCGCATCAAGAAAAGTATCTCCTCCATAATAACCATAAGTAACCGATGCCCATCGGTTTTCTTTAGTCTCATAGCGTTCTAAAATATACTGTATTCCCTCTGTAAGCGAATAAGAAGTATTTCTTTTCACTATCAATTTAGGATTACAACCGTCTTGCCATTCAAAGGTAGTGCTCTCAGTACCTCCGGTTTGCACTTTTAGAGTTTCTGTTTTATTACACGACCCCGACCATCGCACATTGTAAACTCCTGCGGGGAGCTTTATTCTCCACTGTTGTGCTCCCGATCTATAGGCTTCGGTAATATCGATAGGCAATGTAACAGGCATTAAGGCACTATAGTCGGCAAAGCGACTATCTTTTTCATAGGAAATAATTTCAACTTTGGTAATGGTACCATCGGCAATATTTCCCCTTTGGAGTACAACCTCTTTCCAAAGAGAATTATCATCGGGAGTTCCCGAAGGACTACTACAAGTAGCATAGGTTTTAGCCTCTAATGTAAAACGCCCTTGACTAGTAGCGTAACCTGTATAACTGAGGTCTTTAGTAGTATTCGTACATTCGTCTACCACTTTAAATTTGTAATTACTACCTTCTTCTACAAACTTTGCAGGCAATAATGTTTTTTTACCATCAGCACTTTCAAAGAATTTCACCCATTTGTTTTGCAAATGAGGATTAGAAGTCGTTATTTTATAAAAACCTGCCGCTTGATAATCAAATCCAGCAGGAGCTTTTTCTAACACTGTATAGAAGTTCTTTAAAGTTTGTACATAATTACTATTAGTAAGAACGAGTTTTTGGTTTCTACAATTAATAGCCAAATCGTCTTGAGCAGTACCTATCCCTACCCCTGTAATAGGCAAAAAGACCTCTTTTTCAGTTTCAGGGATAACATTCTGTTTGCCACAAATAGTATAAGTCCCTTTAAGTTTCCATTTGCCCGCCTCATAAGGAATATTGTTGTTAGAAAGTTTGAGAGGCCTTAGTGCGAAACTATTGCTACTCACATTAAAAGTATCTTCTAACTCTTGCTGGTTATTCACCACAAAAGAGAAGTGATACACCTTATTAGAAGGAGAAGTCATCTCAAAAGTAAAAGCAAGTGGATAAGGAATCAAGTTCTTTTCAACCATTTCTCTTGCATCTTTCACGTAGAGTTCCGAGGTAAACGAAACCATATAAGGACAATCGGCTTTAGGCGAGAAGCCACTGTGATTAGTAACCTTGAAGAACCCTAATCTTTTGGTGACTTTGTAAGTTTGAGTAGAAAAGTTACCACCACTGGTACCACAGGCATCGTACACACGCACTTCATAGGTAGCTCCTTCTTCTACATCTTTAAATATAGAAGAAGTTTGATTTTTTATCTCTACATTATTTTTGAGCAAAGTAAAAAATAGGGGATAACTGTTATCAACTGAACCTCCTGCCTTTCCTTTTTTAGTATCTACATAAATAGCCATTTTGCCAGTACACACATCGGCTACACTACTCAATTGAAAATCGACATGTTTGGTAAGCTTCTCTATTTTTACTTTTTGTGTATAGGTTTTACTACTGTCATTCTTGTTTACCGCTTTTACTTCGTAGGTACCCGCATCTAAACTAGTATAAGAATGTCCTGCCAATTGCTCAAAATTGCCATTAGGCTTTTTGAAGAAGAAATTGTAATTGGCATTATCATCACCCACCATATTCATATGCACTGCTCCTGAGTGTGCACACCATTCATGTTCGACACTGAGAGAAAGTTTGAGTTGAGTATTGGGGGTAATTACATAATATCGCTTATTAACATCGCGATTGTCCAACGATTGATAAGCACAATCGCCGTTGGTAGCCCTAAATATAAAGCTCTGCTCAGTAGTTACCTTCCCTACTGGAATCTCAATAGTGAGTTCCTCAGGCATACCTGTGTAAAGTTTGCTATAAGCAACACCAGTTGCCTTATCTATAAATGAATACGTAGTACCTTTCAGAGGGTTTTTAATGAAGAATGAAGCATTACTGTCTTTGGTTACTTCTTTATGGTAATAAATACGGGTTCTTTCCAACCCTTTTAATACGTTTTCATCACACGACTGTGCTTGTCCTTTTACAAATAGAAATAGTAAAATAAATAGCGATAACTTAATAGTTAAATGTTTGTACATTTTGAGTTTTATAATTGTTTCGTTAGTGATTTTCGGGGTGCAAAAGTAGGGAAAATTTTTCACATACAAAATATTTTGAGTAATATTTTCTTTTTCTTCTCAACTATTGTTACTTTTTCTACGAAACTGTACAACAAAAAAGCTCTTACTAAGTCCTAAAAACTTAGTAAGAGCCTATGTTTATACTTTATATAAGTAGCCTATAATTTACTAATATGCAAACAAAGGTCTGTCTTCCATAAACATATTTACTTCTTCTGCTATTTCTTCAAGCACTTCATCATTATCTCGATTAGTAATCGCACGGTCTATAAAGTCGGCAATGCGTTCCATATCAGCTTCTTTCAGTCCACGAGTAGTGATTGCTGATACTCCCACCCTAATACCACTGGTTACAAAAGGCGAGCGAGTATCAAAAGGCACCATATTCTTGTTCACAGTAATATCTGCTTTACCAAGGGCTTCTTCTGCTTCTTTACCACTTACATCTTTATTGCGCAAATCAATAAGCATTAGGTGATTGTCAGTTCCTTTAGAGATGATATCATAGCCTTTTGCTAAAAGAACAGATGCTAATTTACGCGCATTCTTTTGCACTTGTATAGCGTAATAGAGAAAATCATCGGAGAGTGCTTCACCAAAGGCAACCGCTTTTGCTGCGATGATATGTTCCAAAGGACCTCCTTGGTTACCTGGGAATACCGCACTGTCTATAAGTGACGACATCATTCGCACTTCTCCCTTAGGAGTCTTTATACCAAAAGGGTTCTCAAAATCTTTACCCATCAAGATAAGTCCTCCTCGAGGCCCTCGCAGTGTTTTATGAGTAGTAGTAGTTACAATATGACAATACGGGATAGGGTCGTTCAAGAGTCCTTTGGCTATAAGCCCCGCAGGGTGTGCAATATCAGCAAAGAGAATAGCACCTACCTTATCGGCTATTTCCCTAAAGCATTTAAAATCGATATCACGAGAATACGCCGAAGCTCCTGCTACTATCATTTTAGGGCGCTCTCGTTCCGCTATTTCTAATATATTGTTGTAATTGAGTCTTCCTGTTTCCTTTTCTACCCCATAAAATACAGGTTCGTACAATCTACCTGAGAAATTCACAGGAGATCCGTGTGTAAGGTGTCCGCCGTGTGAGAGGTCGAAACCGAGAATTTTATCACCAGGTTTGAGACAAGTAGCATAAACTGCCGCATTAGCTTGCGAACCGCTATGAGGTTGTACATTGGCATATTTAGCACCAAAAAGCGCTTTAGCACGGTTAATAGCTATTTGCTCTATTTCATCAATTACTTCACAACCGCCGTAGTAACGCTTGCCTGGATAACCTTCAGCATATTTGTTAGTCAGTACCGAACCTGCTGCTTCCATTACTTGGTCGCTCACAAAATTCTCTGAAGCGATGAGCTCAATCCCCAACTCTTGGCGCTCTCTTTCGTCTTCAATTAGTTCAAAAATATCAATGTCTCTTTGCATATTAAAATTATTTAATGTTTAATACTCTTCTCATTGCTTCTATTTCTGGGCAAATATATGCTTTTTTTCAGTATCACACAAACATCTGTAAAGAAATATTTGTTAGCCCAATACCACGTCCATTGCCATCATCACTACAAAACCTATTAAAAAGCCTATGGTAGAAACATCGGTGTTCTCATTTTGCTGGGCTTCAGGTATTACCTCTTCTATGACCACATAAATCATAGCTCCTGCCGCAAAAGCAAGGGCATAAGGAAGTATCGGAGTAAAAAAGAGTACTGCAAAAGCACCCAATACCCCTGCTATGGGCTCTACAATAGCCGAAAGCTGCCCATAAAAAAAGCTCTTACATCTGCTCACCCCCATACGTCTGAGTGGCATCGCTACGGCTATTCCTTCAGGAAAGTTCTGTAGTCCAATACCGATGGCAAGGGTTACCGCTCCCGCAATAGAGGCTTCGGGAATACCAGCGGCTACTCCTCCAAAGAGTACCCCTACCGCCAATCCTTCGGGAATGTTGTGCAAGGTGATGGCTAAAATAAGCAAAGTAGTTTTTTGCCAATCGGTTTTAATACCTTCTGTTTGTTTGAAGTTGGCGTGAAAGTGTGGTAATAACTTATCTAATATATAAAGAAAAAGTGCCCCCATAAATATCCCTACCGTAGCAGGTAGAACCTTTATAAAGCCTTCACCTTCTGTCATATTAATTGAGGGTATTATCAAACTCCACACACTGGCTGCCAGCATCACCCCTCCTGTAAAGCCTAACATACCATCTAACACGGTCTTGTTTTCTTTCTTAAAAAAGAATACCACTGTAGCCCCCAAAGCTGTTACACTCCACGTGAAAATGGTAGCGTATAAAGCAGCAAGTATAGGGTTAATAGTCTCTAAATAAGTGATTATATCTCGTATCATTTTTATGACTTATCTGAAAATATTTTGGTATAATAACATATCTTTATAAACTCCTTGACTGTAAAGCCAGTCTTTTTGTACACCACTGCAACTAAATCCTACTCCCTCAAAAAGGAGTATACTCACCTCATTATCAGCAGGGATATAAGCAATCAGTTGGTGTAAGTCTAAGTATTGTTGTGTATGAGCTATCAACTGTTGCAAGGCTTCTTTGGCATAACCTTTCCCTCGATAGACGGGCAAAAGAGCTATTCCCACAGCTGCTCTACGGTGCTTCGGACTAAAATTGTATAAATCTACACAGCCCATAGGCGTTCCCTCTTCAAACGCTATAACATAGCGATACTGCTTAGCTTCGTAAATATCCTGTTGGGCATTCCGTATATAATCTTGTAGCAAATGCTTAGCAAAAGGCAATTGGGTGTCACTCACCTCCCACAAGGCTTCTTCGTTTTCTAACTGATACAAGAAATCTATATCCTCAGGTTCTAACGCTCTTAACTTTATCATTCTTTACCTTTTAACTCTTCTATTGTTCCTTCAAACACGAATTGAACACTACCACTCAAATAGATATTCTCATACCCCTCTCCCACTCTATCGAAAGCCACTTGCAAGTCACCTCCTCGAGTGTGCAGGGTAATCTGTTGTGCATCGGTTTCTCCTATGTGATAAAGGGCAATCGCTACGGCTGTAACCCCTGTACCGCAAGAGTAAGTTTCATCTTCCACTCCACGCTCATAGGTACGCACTTTAAAGCCTTTCTCTCCTTTGCTCACAAAATTCACGTTACTACCGCCCTGAGTAGCATAAAGTTCTCCATAACGTATAGTAGCTCCTTCGCTTTTCACGTCTACGGTATCTACCTCTTCCACCCATTGCACGTGGTGAGGTGACCCTGTATTTAAGAATACGTAGCCTTTGTGTTCTTCTACCTCAGTTACATTTTTCATTTGCAAGCACACGTAGCTATCCCCTTCAATCGTAGCACGATGCTCCCCATCTACAGCTATAAATAGTGTTTCGTGTTCTATAATACCCAATCGTTTCGCAAAAGCCACCACACAGCGCCCACCATTGCCACACATCGTACTTTCACGCCCGTCAGAATTGTAATACACCATACGGAAATCATACTGCGGGTCGTTCTCAAGCAATATCAATCCATCGGCTCCAATGCCAAAACGCCTATGACACAATTGTGCCACAAGCGTTTCGTTATCTTTAGGAAATACCCCTTTGCGATTGTCTATCATCACAAAATCGTTCCCTGTTCCTTGATATTTGTAGAATTTCATCATCAAAAAAGGTCAAAAATTAGTAGCGTTAAGTACGCAAAAGGCGAGGCAAAAATAAGGCTATCCAGGCGGTCGAGTAAACCTCCGTGTCCTGGCAGTATCGTCCCGCTGTCTTTTACTTTAGCAGTTCGTTTAAAGCTAGACTCTACCAGGTCGCCTACCGCACCGGTAACCACCAAAATCACTGCCAACATAAGCCATTGCCATAGTGGTCTGCCACTGTAATACGAAATAGCCGTAGCGATAAGCATCGCCCCTATGAGTCCGCCCACAAAACCCTCAATAGTTTTCTTAGGCGAAATACGCTCAAAGAGCTTGTGTTTGCCAAAGGCTTTGCCAGTAAGGTACGCAAAACTATCACTCGCCCATATAATACACAACAGTCCTATCATCGTAATTTGCGACTCGTTGCTGAATATATTCTGATAAAAATAATTAGGATTCGGATTATTCTCATATTTGTAAATCAGAGGCATAAATATACAACCTCCTCCTATATACAGTAGACTAATAAGCAGTTTAGTATTGTTACTTTGCTTGCGGATAGGCGTTTTTTCGTTGAAAAGCATCATCGTGAGGTATATATTGGCAAGCAAAGTAGCCAAAAGCAGTATATAAACCGAGAAAGGATAAGTTTTTAAGTGAATAAACAGCCACCAAACCAACAAAAAAAGTAAAAATATATGCAATTCCTTTAATCTGATAAGCCTTTTAAACTCAAATAAACAAATAATACCAAAGGATAAAAACAAGAAGTCAAAAGCATCAGCATTGAGCATAATCGCCGATAGCAATAGAAAAACATAAATAAAGCCTGTAATAGTTCTTTTGAAGAGTTCGTTCATAAATTATTATTTATCAATAGGTAAATCTTCTAAGAGTATCAGGTACGTCCTCTTAGAACTCGTGCCGTAATGGTTGATACTATTCTTCTCAGGGTCATCGGTGAAACTTTGTAGCGTAATGAGCCCCGTAGGAAATTGTTGCGGATATTTATTCTTTATGCCTCTCATTCCTTCAGGGATATCTCTCACCATCTGACTCGTTTTGGCAAAGACAATAAATATTTCAGGTAATTCATTGATATTCTTATGTCTCAACTGATGCGAAGAGAGCATAATCCCGCCCAAAGTAGTGATAAGATACTCACAATCCGTCAAATACACGTTCGAAGTTTCGATATCAGCAGTAAACAGTGGCGTGTGTTCTTCAAACATCGTTTTAATAGTGTGAGAAGCATTACTACTCATCTTCACATATACGCCCAACTCTTTCAGTATGTGCCGAAAAACCTCTTGCACCTGTATTTCGGTAGTGCAATAAATAAACCTTCCGCCATTTTTAGTAAAGTTCATCGCAAATTGCTCATCAGCAGGAAGCTGTTCATTTAACTTGCGTACTTCATCTTCACTTTTTATATCATTCCCTTTAAATAATCTTCTAAATAAATTCATTGACAATCCGTTTTTTACAATTGGCAATCTAACTAATACTTAATCTTCTTATCCATTGAAAATCAACAAAAGAAGTATTTTATTCTATTCATATCTGCCCAGCAGATAATACAATGAGCCCTATTTTTTTGCAAATATATACAAAATAAATGAATCTATATACTTTTTCTATAAAATTTGTCATTTGCTTTTATTTTCCTACCTTTGTGCCCTTACTGAATATATAATATTTATTTTTTTGCGTTTTTTTCGCCAAAAACGCAATTTTAACATTTTTTTCTCAATAAACTAAAAGCAGCTTTTTTCCGTTTGATATTCAGCTTAATACCCTCTTTCCTTCGCCTTAGCTTCGTCTTAGGTTCGTCTTACCTTCGTCTTAGGTTCGAGTAAAGTAGAGGTAAAGTAAAAGATAAGAACTAAAAACATTCATTGATTATCAACCTTTTGTATTTTTGAGGTGAAAAAACAGAACCTTGTCTTTTTTTGAAGAATATTGGCGAAAAAGCAATTTTTAACATTTTTTTTGCAGTCAATATGGCTATTAATATTAGTATCATAGGAGGAGGCAATGTGGCTTATCACCTCACCAAAGTTCTCTATCAGCTCCCTGAGGTGCACCTTCGGCAGTTGTATAACCGTAGTGAATTTAGCCCTGAGTTTAATGATTTTCAGGTAGATAAGATTCACAGCCTTACCGACTTGCGCCCCACCGATATATGTATTATAGCCGTGAAAGACGAAGCTATTAGTGAAGTTTCAGCCTTCCTTCCTTTCGAGGGGCAATTGGTAGTGCACACCTCTGGCAATACCCCTATGGAGGTACTCTCACCCAAAAACCGACGTGGCGTGTTTTACCCTTTACAATCCTTTTCAAAAAGCACTCAGGTCGATTTTTCAAACATTCCTTTTTGTTTAGAGGCTGAACATACTGAGGATATGGAAAGATTTCTATACCCATTAGCTCAAAAGCTTTCCACAAAAGTGTATCTGCTCAGTAGTTACCAACGCAGTATAATGCACCTATCGGCTGTTTTCGTTAATAATTTCACCAATCATTTGGTGGCTATCAGTCAAAGAATATGCGAGGCACACGCCATTCCTTTTGAAATATTAGAACCTTTGCTCAAAAATACTTTCGAAAAACTCCAAACTATGCCCGCCCTCGAAGCACAAACAGGACCCGCACGACGTGGCGACACTCAAACTATTGCTAACCATTTGGCTTTGCTTGCAGGTTATGAACAAGAAATATACAATATAATTACAAAATCAATAATAAACACCTATGGAAAGAAAGAACTATAAAGAACGTTTAAAGAACATCACAACTTTTATTTTTGATGTTGATGGCGTATTTACCAATACTCAAGTGTTTGTAAATAACGATGGCGACCTATTGCGCAGTATGAATATGAAGGACGGATTTGCAGTAAAAACAGCTATCGCCAAAGGGTACACCATATGTATCATTACAGGAGGAGGTAACGTAGGCGTACAAAAACGCTTCGAAAACCTCGGTGTAAAAGATATCTTTATGCTCCGTCACCAAAAGCTCGAAACCTTTTTGAAATACCAAAAGGAAAAACATCTTAAAAGAGAACAAATACTTTATATGGGTGACGATATGCCCGATATCCCTCCAATGAAGCGAGCAGGATTGGCTATTTGCCCCGTAGATGCCGTGCCCGAAGTAAGAGCCGTATCCGATTATATTTCGCATCTTGAAGGCGGACAGGGAGCTGTGCGCGATATTATAGAACAAGTGCTTAAAGTGCGTGGCGATTGGACTTTTGAAGATAAATAATCCCACTTTACTTATTATATAAAGGGCTGTCTACCGCAAAGTAGACAGCCCTTATAATTAGATGATAGAATTAATATTTTCCTAAATTCTAATTCTTTTTTAGCAATCGGCGAGCAGCTTCTGAGGCTGCTATCAATCCACCTGCCGACATAATAATATCTTTCAATACTAAACGTCCCGCTCCCGATAGATAAGGGAATCCATAAGCAGGTGTAGGTATATCTCCACCTAAGTTAGGCACATACACCTCAGGAGTCGTGATGAGGAAAGAGAGGGTAACTATACTCATACCGAAAGTAAGTAAGCCTCCTATCACCCCTATTTTAGGCGACCAAATACCAAGTAAAGTAAGCAACCCTATCAAACAAATAAAAGCTCCTAAACCATATGAGAACACATAAGTACCGTTCTCTTTATGCCATTCAATATTAGTTTTTACCATCTTCCCTTCAGGATTCTTGTGTAGCTTGTATTGGGCTACTTCTTTACCTTTGTTTGCTTCACCTGTCACGCCGTTCTCATCAATGGCAGTTTTGCCTGAATTGTTATAGAAGAAACTCATAAACGGGCTATTCGTTACAAAGGGAACAATACCATCGGCTTCGTACTGGCACACTTTAAGCCCACCAATCCAAGCCATTACAATAAAAATAGCGACTCTGATAAAGTTTACAAAGCAACGTTCGCTATCGGCTAAAAATGATAATAATTTTTGCATAGTGATTTAATATTTAAAATTAACTTTTTATTTGCGGGGGCAAAGATAGGGCATTATTTTGTATCTCGAATGGATAAAAAAGGTTATTTCATAGACTTTTCCGTTTTAGGCTAGGCAACGATAGAGATTCCCACCTTTTTTCGGAAGTGTTTGGGTGAGAGACCTACATTTTTCTTAAAAAACCTACTGAAATAAAACTCATCTTCAAAGTTGAGTTCAAAGGCTACTTCTTTAATAGATTTATAGGTGAGATGAAGCAGTTTTTTAGCTTCGAGCACTACACGTTCTTGTATGAGTTTATTAGGTGTTTTTCCTAAAAGTGTTTTTATTTTCTTGCTAAAACTATCGGGAGTAAGACATAATGCTGATGCATAAAAGGACACGTTGCGTTCTGTAATAAAATGGTCTTCTAAGAGTTTTTGGAAGTCGTTAGCTAAATGATGTTCAGTTTTAAGAGAGGTATGCTCTAACAATAGGCTTTTTTCTTTACTTGCTAAAGCCAAAATAAGTTGCAAGTATGATTTGAGTACTGATTCTGAATAAAGGGAAGGCGTTTTGCTTTCGTCTTCTATACGTTCAAAAAGAGTTATTATTTCAGCAAAACGTTTATCAGTAACCTTGATATGAGGATGCAAGAAGATAGCGTTAAATAGGAGTCCGTTACAGGCTACTTCTTTCTTATGGTACTCAATACAGTAGAAATCACCGTGGAATTCCAACAGTAGGCTATCATTCGCAGTACCTTCTACCCATTGAAAATATTGATAAGGTGATAGAAAAAGTAGTGTATTACCTTCATAGGGATAGGGTACCGTATCTACGGCAATAGTTCCTTCTCCTCGAAATATAAATACACAATAATTCTCCACACGTACAGGTGTGGAGAATTGTTGTAATGTAATATGTTTAACAGCTATATCCACTATTCACTAAAATGCCTTAATACGGTACATCAAACCGATACTTACTCTATTTTTATCTAACATAGGAGAAAGCGGTTGGTGTTCATAATCATATGCTCGTCCTATATAAGCCAAGAAGAAACGCAAATCTTGCTTTTCAAAAGGCAAATATTCAACCCCTGCAAAATAACCTATACCCGTCATTTTATTATCAGTAAGGTCATTTTTAGCAGTTTCATATAAACCTTGTGCAAAGATATTGAGTTGAGGAATAGGTTGATATTCTGCTTTTAGTACAAAACTGTTGTACTTGGCATCTTTTACAAGTACTGTGCTACTCATCGGAGTATATTTCAATCTATCCAATTGTTCATTAGCCATCATATAATCAAAGAAGACTTGGAACTTAGGTAAATTGAGCTTTGTACCCAACATCAACATCCAGTTGTTATAGCCGTCGGCTTCACTTTGCAAACCTCCTCCCCAACGAGTTTGGATAAGATTGTCAAACAAGTTACCATTCCAATTAAAAATATAAGTAAGAGGAGCTTTGCTTGCATTAATAGTATTCGTAGCTGTTCCATAAAGTGTTTCAAAGCTATCATTGCGTACATCAGTAATCTGCAAATTGAACTCGTGGTTTTTATTAGGTGCATAGGTTATCATTGCTCCTAACATAAAGTTATCCATATTTTCAATGAAATCAGAGTATTCATAGATGTTCATTGGGTTTAGGTCAAACTCAAAACCTCCCCACGCTTGGCACATTTTACCTGCAGTGAGTGCCCATTTATCGTCTAAACGGAAACCTGCATAGAGCATATCGGTAGCTTTGGCGAGATTATCCAAAGAAGTTGCTGCATTTGATTTGTTCAAACGATGACGGAAGCGATAGAAAATACGGTCGGTAATATCACCTCGAACCTCCAATCGCAATTGGCGCGCTTTGAATTGAGCAGTCATATCTTGGTCTTTTACTTTTTCAAGATCAAAGCTCGATTGAAAGTTGAAGTACATATTAAACTTCTTATGAATAGGGTTTTCTTCTCCATCTTGTGACATAGGTAGAGGCGCAGGAGCAGTAGCTTTTAACTGGTCGATTTCTGCCCTCAATTGGTTGATTTGGTCTTGCAAATCTTGTTGTGCAGTGGCAACACCTCCTACCAGAAGGCTCATTGCCAATAATATTTTTTTCATAGTATAAATTAGTCGTTAATTGTTAGTCTTTAATCGTTAGCTAAGTACTAACGATTAAAGACTAAATCTTAATATTCATTAAAGTATTTTTGGATTTGTTTCCAATCCTTAGTTTTAGTGAGTGCCAACATCAATAGAACACGAGCTTTTTGTGGGTTGAGTGTTTGTGAAGCTACAAATTGATATTTAGCATCGTCTACTTCGGCATCGAGAGTTGTTGCTCCTGTAGGTACGCGTGAAGAACGCACAAACTGAATGCCTTGCTCTCTAGCTTTTACTGCCAAATCGAAAATAGTGTGATAGAGGTTACCATTACCTACTCCTGCGTGTACAATACCATCGAATTTAGCGTCCATAAAAGCTTTCATTGGCAATTCGGATACGTTAGAATAACTGTATACGATACCTACTTTAGGCAATTGTTTCAAATTATCAACATTAAACACTGATTGATAAGTGTGTTTGTTTTCAGGAGTACGATTAAAGAATACCTTACCGTTGTGAATGTATGCCAATTTGCCATAGTTAGCACCTTGGAAAGTTTCGACAGCTGTAGTATTGGTTTTAATCACATCTTTAGCATCAAGTACAATATCGTTCATACAAACCATTACTCCACGCCCCATAGCATTTTTATCGGCAGCAGTTACTACTGCGTTATAGAGGTTTAGAGGACCATCGGCACTCATACCGGTAGCAGGACGCATTGCTCCTACCATTACCACAGGTTTTTTGCTGTGTACGGTAAGGTTGAGGAAGTAGGCGGTTTCTTCCATTGTATCGGTACCGTGAGTAATTACCACACCATCATACCCTTCTTTGTTTAAGAGCTGGTTGATGCGTTTGGCAAGGGTGAGCCATACCTCATCGTTCATATCTTGTGAACCGATTTTCACAATCTGTTCACCACTTACATTGGCTACATTCTTCACTTCGGGCACTGCTTCCAAGAGTTGATAAATACCGAGCTCACCAGCTTTATAGTTGGTTTCAGTATTCGATTTACTTACTCCAGCGATAGTACCGCCAGTAGCTAAAATACGAATCTTTGGCTTTTGTTGCGCAAAGACTGCCACAGTCATCATTAAGAGCAATGAGAGGGCAATTTTTTTCATCAATGTCATCATATATAATTTTAGTTATTAGTTTTGAGTTGAGAGTTGAGAATTAGTAGGTAGCTTTTGAGCAAATACTTTATATGCTTCTGCAAGACAAGGCATATAACTCTCCAGTGTAGGATAATAAGCTCTTTCAGTATCATATTTTTCTAATTCAGAAACTAAATCTTCAATCCAATAGAAGCCTAATGCTTTCTGCTCTTTTATTTCTTTTTCAATTTCTTGTTGAGAAAAAAGATGATCTTTCATATACTTAATAACACTTGCTCGGACCAAAGCTTCATTAAGCATTGTATGCCAATCATTATATGCTTTTTCTCTCATTTTATCTTTCACAAATTCGAATATTTGGTTTCCACTCTCCTGAAAAGGACTAGGATTCTTATCTAAAAGTTCATTAACAAACGAATGAGCAAATTCATGAATAAGTATTGGAAAATAATCTGTCATTTCAAAAGTAACCATTCCTTTATCATCAGTAATCCAAGCCCCCATAACAGCATATACTTTTCGATTTTGCTTAGGTAATTCTATAGAAATACCATAATTAGCACCTCCATTCCCTAAGGCATTTACTATTAAAAAATCATCTTTAGGAGGTTTGCCATAAAAAGACATAAACCAGCTTGTATCTATCTTATCATAGATAGGCAAAAAGCGTTTGCTTGCTTCTGCATATATATTCTTGCTTTTCTTAAAAAATTGTCGACTCTTAGTATCTTTATAAAATGCCTTAAGTAAATACACAAAGGTAGCTACATTTTCATCACCCCATCGATGATAAGGTTTTAATAAATTCAGATTATCATCTAAATAAATTGCCATCTCCATTACTGCATCAAAAGCAATTTTATTTTCGTCTCTTATTTTTTTAGTAAAAGTTATGAGTCTATGATCTTTATAAGGTGCATAATGATTTTCTATAACATCGGTATAGCTTTTAAAATTATTCATATTGTATTCAAAAGCTCCTGCAAGACGAAACACAATACTAAGTAGTTCAATGCGTTTGTCTACTTTTGGTTTTTCTAAAACTACTTTTACTTGTGAGAAAGAAACAGTAGGTAAAATTATTAAAAATATAAATATCAAATATAGTTTTCTCATAGAATATAATTATTATGGAGTTACATAAACATTATGATTAAATAACCCACGGCTATGGCTACAATGGTTGATACAAAACCGGGTATTTGGAACGAGTGGTTCAGTACATACTTGCCTATGCGTGTGGTGCCTGTTCTATCGAAATTGATAGCAGCGACTACCGTTGGGTAGTTAGGAACAAAGAAATAGCCATTCACAGCAGGGAACATTGCTATCATTGCCATTGGGTGAATACCTAAGGCAATCCCTAACGGATAAAGAGTTCGTACCGTAGCGGCTTGACTAAATAAAAGAACAGACATTACAAAAAGGGCTACTGCAAAGAGGAAAGGATATTGAGTAACTATTTGTTCGATGTGCATTTTGAAGAACTCAATATTGCCATTGAAAAAGGTATCTCCCATCCAAGCAATCCCAAAAATAGCTATCACGGCTTGCATACCTGCAATAAATACCGAGCCTTTTACTGCTTTATTGATGTCTACTCGAGCAAAGATAATCATCAAGCCAGCGATAGACATCATTATAATTTCGATGAGTTGGGTCATTCCCATCTGTACTTTCTCACCTCCTACTTCAAAAGATGGACGGAGACTATCAATAGAACCAAAAAGTACGATAGAGAGGACTCCTATAAGGAATATAATCACTGACGTTTTGGCTCTTTGCAGGTCTTTACCGGTCATTTGCGAAGCGGTATGACTTTCTTTTTCTAAAAGACCTTCACGTAAACGGCGTTGGTATTCAGGGTCTTTTTCGAGAGGAACGCCCATAAAACTCACGGCTATGGCGCCTACAATCACCCCGATAATCGTAGCGGGGATACACACCATCAGAATATTACCTAACGTAATACCTTTACTACCTAAGAGCTCAGCTGAAAGTAAAGCGGCTGTAGCTGCCGAAATAGGGCTGGCTGTAATAGCCTGTTGCGAAGCTATTACCGATATAGAAAGGGGACGCTCAGGGCGTACCTTGCTATCGGTAGCAATTTCGGAGATGATAGGCAAAAGCGAATAGGCTATGTGACCTGTGCCTGAAAACAAAGTAAAAAAGTAGCAGACTACAGGCGCAAAGAAAGTAATCATAGCGGGATTTTTGCGCAGAATTTTCTCGGCTACCTTCACCAAATAATCTAAACCTCCCGCTGCTTGCAAGGTAGCAGCCGCTGTAATAACTGCTACAATGATAAGCATTACATCAATAGGCGGATTACCAGGTTTGAGTCCGAAACAAAAGACCAGAATTCCTAAACCTATCATACCGAAGATACCGAGCCCGATACCTCCTACTCTCGCTCCTATAAAGATAGCGAGGAGCACGATTAATAATTCTATATATATCATATTCAATGAATAATTGACAATAACAATTAGTAACTACTAATTTTGGGTCAAAGATACGAAAGTTTTTGAAAACAAAAAAGAAAAAAAGAATATTTTTTAAAATAAAAAGAACTTTTAAAGTTAAGAGATAACTTATACTTAGCTTATAGGAAGCTTATAGGAACCTTGAACGAATCTTGGAAGATTGTTATACAAAAGGTATATAAACACTTGATATACAATAGTTAAAAATAATATAATTTCTATAATTCAGTTAATTTCCATTTTTTGATTTTTTAAGATTTTTGTATATAACATTAAAAATTCTTTTCAATGTCGAACGAAGGTCATTCGCAATTATTTGCTACCTTTGCCCTCAAAAATAACGTTATGGAATTTACCTACACTTTAGCGGACATTGATACAATTGCAAAAAAACTTCTTCCTCACTTACACTGCAAAGTGGTGATTTTCAGAGGAGGAATGGGATTTGGCAAAACAACACTCATCAAAGCCTTGGTGCGTACCTTAGGTAGTACAGACAATGTGAGTAGCCCTACTTTTAGCCTTGTGAACCCTTATGAAGGTGCTGATAGTCGTATTTACCACTTCGATTTCTACCGTATTAAAAACGAGGAAGAGGCTTTTGATATTGGCTTCGAAGAATACCTCTATTCGGGCGATTGGTGTTTTATTGAATGGGCGGAAAAGGTTGAAAAATACTTGCCTAATACTTATACCACAGTCGAATTGATACAAATAGATAAAAACTATAGAAAATTAGTAGTTAGCAATTAGAAAATTAGCAAATTGATAAAATGCTCGTGCGGCTCGCACCAAATTATGATTAAACACATTCTCAATTTTAAACGTCCTTCGGGGACATCAAGAGGGGTTCTTACCTCCAAAGAGACCTTTTTTTTGGTAATAGAACAAGAGGGCAAAAAAGGCATAGGAGAATGCAACCTCTTTCGTGGGCTTAGTGCCGATGACGTACCTGATTATGAGGCTAAATTGCAATGGGTAGAACAACACTTACACTTGGGAGAAAAGGCTTTATTAGAAGAGCTCAAGACTTTTCCGTCTATACAATTTGGTGTGGAACAAGCCTTTAGGTCGGTAGCAGCTCCACACTGGTACGAGCTCTTTCCTTCGAACTTTACGAAGGGAAAAGACGCTATACCTATTAATGGACTCATTTGGATGGGCTCTCCAGACTTTATGAAAGAGCAGATAAAAGAGAAACTCGCTCAGGGTTTTCGCTGTATCAAAATGAAGATAGGAGCGATTGACTTTGAAGAAGAATATCGCATTTTAAAAGCCTTGCGCAATGAGTTTTCGGCAAGCGATATAGAAATACGGGTAGATGCTAATGGTGCGTTTCAAGCAACTGAAGCACTGAGATATTTAGAACGCTTGGCTACTTTGCAATTGCACTCTATTGAACAGCCTATACGCGCAGGACAGTGGGAAGCAATGGCTGAACTATGCGAACAAACACCTCTGCCTATTGCCCTCGACGAGGAGCTGATAGGGATATTTACAAGGGAAGAAAAACAACGACTTCTGAGAGAGATACAACCGCAGTATATCATTTTAAAACCTTCGCTCATAGGAGGTTATAGTGGTTCTGAAGAATGGATAACTCTTGCCGAAACATTGGGTATAGGTTGGTGGGTAACATCGGCTTTGGAGAGCAACATAGGGCTTAATGCCATTGCGCAGTGGACGTACACACTTCGCAACCCAATGCCCCAAGGCTTAGGCACGGGAACGCTGTATACAAACAATATACCTTTTTCTTTGTATGTAGAAAACGGACATCTAGGCTTTAATCCTTGTGAGCGCGTAACATTTCCCTTTTCATAGGCGGACCAGGCAATCGTTCCACCGTAAAGCCACAAGCCTGCATTGCACGACGCACAGAGCCTTTGGCGGCGTAGGTTACCAAATAGCCTCCTCGTTTGAGGGCAGTGTACATTCGTTGGAAAATAGCTTCTTGCCACAATTCGGGTTGCACTTGCGCCCCAAAAGCATCGAAATAAATAAGGTCGAAAGTATCGGTATCGTTGATAGTTTCAAAACGTTGTAATCGCTTTTTGAAACTAAAAGAGGAAGAAAGTGACACTGGTTCGTCCCAGATACAGCGATGCATTTGTTCAAAGACAGGAGTAAGTGTAACATCGTTCAGCAATTGCGAAAAATTCATCTGTGAGGCTTCGTCCCACGAAAGCGGATAGGCTTCTACCGTTTCGTAATGAATGTTGAGTTGCAAGGATTCGTGCTCTTTGTAAGTAGCCAAAGCGTTGAGCCCCGTACCAAAGCCAATTTCTAAGATAGAGATACTTTGATGGTCAAATAATTGCAGTCCGTTCTTGATAAACACGTGCTGAGTTTCTTGAAGCGCGCCGTGTACTGAGTGATAGGTCTCGTCTAACTGTGGAATATAAAGGCTGGTAGAGCCATCAGATGTTTTTATAAGTTCGTGAGTCATTATTCAGGTAAAAGATAAAAGATAACAAGTAATCGTTTAATAGTTAGTGTGTTGAAAAATATAGGTAAAGATTTTTGTATTTTACGTGACAAAGTTAAAAAATATTTTGTACCTTTGACAAAAATTTAGACAGAATCAAAAACTAAAACAATATGAATTTAAAGATTGAAAAAGTAAAAGAAAGTCGTATTAACCAAATAGACTTTTCAAAACTGAGTTTTGGTAAAACTTTTGCCGACCATATGTTCATCTGCGAATACAAAGATGAACAGTGGCAAAACCCAACCATCAAACCTTATGCTCCTATAACCCTTGAGCCTTCGGCAAGCGTATTCCACTACGGACAAGCTGTTTTTGAGGGAATGAAAGCTTATAAGGACGACAATGGACACGTTTTTCTATTCCGTCCGCAAGAAAACTACAAACGTATCAACAAATCCTGCTCACGCTTGGCAATGCCTGAGTTCCCCGAAGAATGGTTTGATAAGGCACTCCGCACTCTTGTAGATATCGATAGCGAGTGGATAAAACCTGGATTTGGCAATGCCCTCTATTTGCGCCCATTTATGATTGCTACTACTGCTGGCGTGCAAGCAGCTCCTGCTAAAAATTACCTCTTTATGATTATTACTGCCCCTGTACAAGCTTACTACAAAGGCGATGTAAAAGTAAAAATAGCGGACTATTATAGCCGTGCTGCTAATGGTGGTTTTGGTTTTGCTAAAGCAGCAGGTAACTACGCAGGTCAGTTTTTCCCCACTCAGGAAGCTGCCAATGAAGGGTATCAACAAGTGATGTGGACAGACGATGCTACTCACCAATTCTTAGAAGAAGCAGGTACAATGAACCTATGGTTCCGTTTTGGTGACACCCTTGTTACTTGCCCTACTAGTGAGCGTATTCTCGATGGAGTAACTCGTAAAAGTATCATTGCAGTAGCCGAAAGATTAGGTATCAAAACCGAAGTACGCCCCGTGAAAGTAACCGAACTTATCGAAGCAGCTGAAAAAGGTGAATTGAAAGAAGCGTTTGGTTGTGGAACGGCAGCAGTAATTAGCCCTATATCTGGATTTGGCTACAAAGGCAAAGATTACAGCGTAAACCGTCCTGCTGAATTATATACCGATAAAATCAAACAAGCAATACTTAACATTCAGTATAACAAAGCAGAAGACCCCTTCGGCTGGAGAGTACAAGTAAAGTAAGAAGAAAATAATTTGTGAAAAAGTTGTTAAAAAGTTTGCAGGTTTCAAAAAAGGTCGTACCTTTGCACCCGTAAAACAAGAACAACAATGGCCTCGTGGCGCAACTGAATAGCGCATCTGATTACGGCTCAGAAGGTTACAGGTTTGAATCCTGTCGAGGTCACGAAAAAAGCTCCAACAAAGTTGGAGTTTTTTTTATCTTAATGAACGTCGTAAAAGGAAAATAAATATACACAATTTAAATCTTAAAGCAAAGTAGTGGCATAATAAACTTTTCCAAGAGCTTTAAGTTCTTGGAAAAGTTTAATTTTATAATGATGTAAATACTTAAAAACTCCCCTCTTAAAACCTAATCTTATTTCTTATAGAGCTCCAAGTATTCCCGTACGATTTCAAAGTCATCAAAATGGTATCTAACGCCTTTTATTTCTTGGTAAGTTTCGTGTCCCTTACCAGCGATGAGGATGATATCGCCTTTTTGAGCGTTCTTACAAACAGATTGTATTGCCTGACGACGGTCGGTGATGGTTTGTACTTTGTAGAAGTGCTGTGGCTGTACCCCTTGTTCCATTTCGGAAAGAATAGTCTCAGGTTCTTCGTTTCGAGGATTGTCGGAAGTGAGGATTACATTATCGCTGAGAGTTGTAGCTATATCAGCCATTATAGGACGTTTACCTTTGTCGCGATTGCCTCCACAGCCCACTACAGTAGTGAGGGTCTCGTTGTGAGTGCGTATATCGTTAATGGTTTTCAGAACGTTTTCAAGGGCATCGGGGGTATGAGCATAATCCACTATGGTAATCACTCCCGTAGCCGATACTGCATACTGAAAACGTCCTGCCACAGGTTCTATGGCACTGATAAGAGTAAGCGTTTCGAGTTCGTCAATACCCAATAGAGTAGCTGTAGCATATACCGCCAAAAGGTTATAGGCATTAAACTCACCTATGAGTTTTGTCCATACCTCGTGCTGATTGATGCGCAACAGCAAGCCGTCAAATCTACTCTCAATGATATATGCCTTATAATCTGCGTGAGTTTTGAGTGCGTATGTTTTCTTTTGAGCTTTGGTATTTTGTAACATAAAAGCCCCATTCTTATCATCGTTGTTTACTAAGGCAAAAGCGGTAGCGGGTAACGCATCAAAGAAGCGCTTTTTTACATCGCGATAGGCAGCGAAGGTTTTGTGATAGTCGAGGTGGTCACGGGTGAGGTTAGTGAAAATACCTCCTGCAAACTGTAGCCCTTCAGTACGATGCTGGTCGATGCCGTGAGAGCTCACTTCCATAAAGCAGTATTTCACCCCTTGTTCTACCATTAAGTGCAGATAATGATTCAGTTGAAGAGGGTCGGGGGTGGTGTGAGTTGCTTCAAAGCGCTGGTCGTCTACGTATACCGCCACTGTGGAGAGTAACCCCGCTTTTTGTCCTGCTTTTCTAAACAATTGGTAGAGTAACGTTGCAATAGTAGTCTTTCCGTTAGTACCTGTTACGCCTACTAAGGTAAGTTTTTCGGAAGGATTGCCATAGAAGTTAGCTGCAATCAAGGCTAAAGCACTATGACTATTGGAAACTACTATATAGCTCACATCAGGCAAGGGCTGTTGAGGTAATTGCTCACATACAATGGCAGTAGCGCCACTGCGTATAGCTTGGTCTATGTATTCGTGTCCGTTAGATTGCGTACCCGTGATGGCAACAAACATACTTCCCTTTTCGATCTTTCGAGAGTCGAAGCAAACAGAGGTGATATCTTTATCTTCCACATAAAGGGAAGTTTTTATAGTGATGTTTTTAAGTAATGTTTTTAAGTTCATAATGTTAATTCTCTAATTTGCCACATTGTAACACAACTACTATATTGCGGGGCACTTTAGTGCCTTTGGCAATTGATTGTGCGCTTACTTTACCTTCACCTGAGAATTTCACTCGTAAGCCCATATTCTCCAAGAGAGCAACAGCGTCCATTACGTTCATACCACTAAGGTCGGGCATTATGGTTTTGTACTTAGCAGCTTTGGTGTAGTAATCTTCGTAGTTTGTTGTGGTACTCGCTGATATTTTATCTACATTTTCTACCGTATCCATCAACAGCGAATTGGTATAGATTTTATGAGCAATACTCTTAAATACAGGTCCTGATACATCGGCACCATAGAAACCTACACTCTTATCGGGTTCGTGAATTACCACTATACAAGAGTATTTAGGGTTATCAACAGGAAAAAAGCCTGCAAATGAAGATATATAGCTAAGCTTACTCTTATCGGCGCTAGCATAGTTCTTACGAGCTGTACCTGTTTTACCTGCCATTGAGAAATCGGGAGAATGGAGGCGATGCCCTGAACCGTAGGAACGTTCTACTACATTAGCCAATAGTCCCTTGGCACGGTCGGCTGTTTGTTTAGAACATATTTTACCATTGATAATCTCTACATTAAACTTCTCTACTGTTTTATTCCATTCCTTTACTTCTTTTATCATTCGAGGTTTGACCATTACTCCCCCGTTGGCAATTGCATTATAAAAAGCCAAGCTTTGCAAAGGAGTAATCTTTACGGAGTAACCTATTGCCATTGACTCAAGCGTTACCCCACTCCATATTTTGTCGCGAGGTGTAGGAATATAGGGAATCCCTTCACCTAAAATAGGTAAGCCTAAGGGTTGATTTAGGTTCATTTGAATGAGCTTGGTAGTAAAATCAGAAGGAGACTTTGAAAAGAGACTATGCACGAGTTCAGTCATTCCGACATTAGAAGAGACCGAAAAAGCTTTGTTCAGACTTATATTTCCTGTAAACCTATGTTGAGAGTCTTGAAAGGTCTTATCGTAATACTGTTGTTTTCCTTCCTTGATATCTACCACATAAGTCGTATCGATATTGCGGGCTTCCATAGCGGCTACTACCGTCATCAGTTTGAAGACTGAACCAGGTTCGTGTGCTTCACCAATAGCAAAGTTATAACGCTCAGAATATGTATCGTTTCTAGTATTCAGCTCTAAGTTAGAAATAGCTTTTATCTCACCTGTATTCACCTCCATTACTATCACACAACCGTGATGAGCCTTGTATTTTTTAAGTTGTGTAAGCAAAGCGTGGTGAGCGATATCTTGGATATTGATATTGATGGTAGACACTACATCGTAGCCGTCCTTAGGTTCGATGATATTAAAACCACTGGCAAGTTTCCACTGTCCTTGTGCTATTTTTTGTTCTACGCGTCGACCTTTGGTTCCTAACAAATAGCTGGCATAAGCACCTTCCAAACCTACACGGGTAGTATAGCCTGTTTCATCAGTACGGGCATAGCCGATACTGCGGTGTGCAATCCCACCTAATGGATATTCGCGTTTTATATTGCGCTCGACGATAATACCGCCTTTATAAGGACCTTTATTGAAGAGGGGAAATTTTTTGATTCGGGAGTACTCGCTATAACCCAGATTAGTGGCTACGAGCATATAGCGATTCTTTAAGCTACGTTCTTTTTTAAAGAGATTTAAGTAATAGCTATTAGGTTTTCCAAACATACGCGAAAGCGAATCGCTGAGGGGTTTTACATACCTATTGAAATTAGCTCTGGAAGGCGCAATACCGTCCCAACGGATATCATACCGAGTTACCGAAGTGGCAAGCAAGCTACCATCATCAGAATACAAATTACCTTGACTGGGGATAATATCAGCTTCTCTCAAGGTAGTTTCGTCTACTTTGGCGCGATACTCATCACCGTCAATTTGTATTTTTATGAGCTTTACCGCAATGACACCTATCATCAGTAGCATCATAATGGCTACCAAATAAGTGCGCGATGTTATCTTTTTATCGTTTTTTTCCAATGCTTCTTTCTACTTGTATTATCTATTATCTCAAAGATTACTCTTCTACAATTGCCTTTATTTTTTGTGGTGGTTTTTCGGGTTGTTTGAGTCCTTTACTTTCTAATTGTTCTAAAAGCGAAGACTCCAAACGCACTTTCTGCAAACGCGAACGCACATCGACGAATTCACTCTTGAGCTCATTTACTTCGTCGTTGAGCTTAGCTATTTGGTGCACTTTGCGGTCTACCATATGCGAGCTGGCTATCATTATAACTCCCAAAGCAAAAAGGAAGCTTATGAAGAACCAATTTCGGGTAGCTTCTTTACCTTCTACCAAAAATTTTCCTCGCAATATATTCTTTATTTCATCAGTGGCTTTTCCCATTTTTTTTTCAGTTATGAATTTAAACGTTCGGCGATACGGAGTTTGGCACTACGGGCACGGCTGTTTTGTGCTATTTCAGTATCATCAGGAGTGATGAGACCGCCTACTTTTTTAAAGGGTACTGACACATTGCCATACCAATCTTTCTCAGGAGCTCCTTCTAACTGTCCGTCTCGAATGAAGCGTTTTACACAGCGGTCTTCGAGTGAATGATAGCTGATAAGGCTGATACGCCCTTGGGGCTTGACTACGGCAGGGAGTTGTAGCAAAAATGATTCCAAAGCTTCTATTTCGGCATTTACCTCTATACGAATGGCTTGATAGATTTGTGCTAACACTTTGTTCTCTTTAAATTTAGGCAAAAGAGCTTTTACTGCCTCTTGTAGTTCACTACCTAAGCGTATTGGCTTCTGCTCTCGGTAACTGATTATGGCACGGGCTATCGCTTTGGCATTTTTCAGTTCGCCATATTGAAAAAAGATATGAGTGAGTTCTATCTCGCCATACTCATTGACGACTTCTTGGGCTGAAAGAGGAGCTTGCTGGTTCATACGCATATCGAGTGTTCCTTCAAAACGAGTAGAGAAACCACGCTGAGCTACATCGAACTGGTGAGAGGAAACCCCAAAATCACCCAAAACCCCATCTACTTGTGTTACTCCATAAAAGCGCAAATACTGACGCAGATACTTAAAGTTTTGCTGAATAAGAGTAAAACGTTCATCATCGATGGTATTATTAAGGGCGTCGGCATCTTGGTCGAACGCATAGAGGCGTCCGTTTTTACCGAGGTGCTTTAAGATTTCGCGCGAATGCCCTCCCCCACCAAAGGTAACGTCGACATAAGTGCCATTATCTTTGATATTCAGTCCCTCAATGCTTTGCGTTAAGAGTACAGGAGTATGATAGGGGGTGTTATTGTTCATTTACTTGCTACGTGATATAATAGAGTGCAAAGGTACGAATTTAATACTCAACCACCAAATTTAAATTAATGATAAATGATTAGTGGTTAATGGTTAATGAGGAAATGAGAGAATGAGAAAATGAGAGGAGATATAAGCCAATAATGACGAATGACGAGTGACAAAAGCCCCCGAACCCCCGA
>NZ_KB291483.1:0-18212 GCF_000318315.2 Capnocytophaga sp. oral taxon 324 str. F0483
TAAATTAGAAAATTAGTAAATGGGGAAGTGTGAGATCTTAGGCCATAGGCATTAGGGGGGGAGTATGACGGAAAAGGAGAAATTAGGGGCGAAAACATACTCCTTTAAAGAGGGAGTGTAGCGATGGAAAAGGGAAGAAATGAGGAATGACAAGGGACGAATGACGGAGGAGATGTGGAGAAAACTCGCCGTATATTAACTAATAGATAAAAAGGGAAAAATGACTGATGAGTAAATAATTTTTTGTGTTTTGCTTTCTAATTAAAATAAAAGTTGTACTTTTGCCGAACTTTAATGAAAATTATATATGGCAACTTACAAAAAGAACAACAACCGACCTAATAGACAAAAAGATACCGAGCATTTAGACGAAGCAAAACAGGCTCAATTACACAAAGAAAGTACTACTGCTGAGGTGTTTGATGCCCTCGATGCAGGCGCTACTCGCACCGAAGATTGGGTAAAACGCAATCAGAAGATTATTATTGGAACTCTCATAGCCGTAGCTGTGATAGGCTTGGGTTATTTGCTTTACCAACAGTTTGTGAAAGCCCCTAGGGAAAAGAATGCTGCTAATGAGCTTTTCTTTGCACAACAGTTCTTTGATGAAGCGATGGAAGCTACTGATGCGAGAGCGCAGGATTCCCTCTTTAAAGTGGCTATCAACGGTGGAAAAGGAAAATATGGATTTAAGCAAATTGCCGAAAACTACAGCGGTACCAAAGCTGCTAACCTCGCTGAATACGGTATGGGTATGGCTTATATGCGTTTGCGTGACTATAACAACGCAATAAATCACCTCAAAGAGTTCGACTCTACCGATGATATTTTCGGAGCTTTGGCTTACGGGAATATAGGTGATGCTTACCTTCAACAGAAAAATAACGCTGAGGCATTGAAATATTATATCAAAGCCTTTGAACATAGCAAAAATGACTTCGTAACTCCGTTATACCTGAAAAAAGCAGGAATAGTAGCTTCTTTGCAAGGTAAAAAAGACGATGCCTTGAAATATTATGAGCGCATCAAAGACGAGTACCCTACCTCAGAAGAAGCACGTACTATCGATATCCTTATAGGGAAAATTAGTCAATAATTAATGGCAACAGAAAACAAAAACTTATCACAATACGATAAAAATATAATCCCAAATGCGGAATCTCTTCGCTTTGGGATTATTACTTCTCAGTGGAATGAGCAGATAACTTACGGAATGCGCAATGGTGCCATCGAAACCCTTAAAGATTGTGGTGCTATTGATGACAATATACTCCTATGGGAAGTACCAGGGAGCTTTGAATTAGTGCACGCAGCCAAGCGAATGCTCGATACTAACGAGGTAGACGCTATTATTGTAATAGGCTGTGTGATACAAGGAGAAACTCGTCATTTCGATTTCGTGTGCCAGGGTGTTACCCAAGGTATTGCCCAGCTCAATGCGGAACAAAGTAAAGTGCCTGTTATCTTCTGCGTTCTCACTGATAATACCTTCCAGCAGTCGCTTGACCGCAGTGGTGGTAAGCTGGGTAATAAAGGCGTGGAGGCGGCTATTACTGCAATAAAAATGGCGGTGTTAGGGAAGTGAAAGAGAAAAGTGAAACGTAAAAGGTTGGAACAATTTTTGCAATGCAAATGTTGTTAAAGTCGTTAGATTTTAAAAATAAATAAAGAAAATCAGAATGAAATACATCATTGCACCTATACAACATTACCTTTTATTCACTTACCCAGCTATCACTGTTTTTGTCTTTTACTTTTTACCTTTTACTTCTTTCTCGCAGAAGCGTGATACTATTTATATTTTTGACCAGCAATTTTATTCAGGAGATACTATTCGGCTTGCTGAGGTGAGTGTTTTTGGTAAAGAGCATTACTTCGGTGATGCAGAAGCTCAAAAGCGCTATTTGCTTCTCCGCAGTAGGGTGAAACGCGTGTATCCGTATGCCAAAATGGCTGCCGACCGGCTCTATACAATGGAACGTACGATGGATACTATGCAAAATAAACGACAAAAGAAGGTGTACGTAAAACGCACCCAACGCTATATTGAAGACCACTTCACCGACGAACTCAAAAAACTTTCCCGCTCGCAAGGGCGTATTCTCATTAAACTCATTCACCGCCAAACTGGAAAAACGGCTTACGAATTGGTAAAAGACCTGCGCAATGGTTGGAATGCTTATTGGTATAACAAAACCGCGTGGCTGTACGACCTTTCTCTCAAAAAAGGCTATGACCCTATGAATGTAGAAGAGGACTATTGGATAGAGGAAATTATCTTGCGGGCTATCAATAGTGGAGAATTAGAATACCAAACCCCAGCTTTACTATATAACTTCTCAGACCTTGTAGAACAACGACAGAAAAGACTTCAAAAGCAATTAGCAAATTAGCAGATTTGCAAATTAGCAAATTATTTGTACCTTTGCCGAAAATAAAATAGTACTAATGGAGTTATACTACGCTTTTTCAGTAATTATCGTCTTAGCAGCTTTGTTTTCGTACGTGAATGTTCGCTACGTAAAACTGCCTATGACCATAGGTATTATGGTGATTGCTATGATGATATCGGTAGGCGTACGTCTTTTCGGAGGTGAAGTATTTACAGGGCTTGCACACCGTCTTGAATCGCTTTTACAAGGCTTTGACTTCACTGAAATACTGATGGGAGCAATGTTGAACTTCCTTCTCTTTGCAGGAGCTCTCCACATCAATATCAACGACCTAAAAAACTACAAAATCTCCATTTTTACTTATGCAACTATCAGTGTAGTACTCTCGGCTTTCTTTATATCAGTTTTGCTGTACTACATTGCTCCTTTGGTAGAAATCCATATTCCTTACGTTTATTGTCTGCTTTTTGGTGCACTTATTTCCCCAACCGACCCTATTGTAGTGTTGGGAGTGCTCAAACAAGTGAAAGTACCTAAACGTATTGAAACTAAGATTACGGGTGAATCGCTTTTTAACGATGGGGTAGCGGTAGTAATGTTTGCCGTAGTACTGAAATTGGCTACTAATAGCACTTTTGAGCCTTCGTTCTTCGCTATTACTAAGCTCTTCCTCTTGGAAGCAGGAGGAGGTGTTTTACTAGGAGGGCTCTTGGGGTGGATAGCTTCTCAAATGATGAAAAAAGCCGATGACTATCACGTGAGTGTACTCGTCACTTTGGCAGTGGTAATGGGTGGTTTTCTTATCACCAAAGCTTCTCACGTTTCTTCGCCTCTGGCAATGGTAATTGCAGGGCTTTTTGTAGGAAATGTAGGCAAGAAAGCCAGCAGTGCGGAGAATAAAGATTACCTTGAAAAGTTTTGGGCAATCATAGACGAGATTATGAATGCTATCTTGTTCCTATTCATAGGATTTGAGATGCTACTGATAGACAATCTAACAGAGCAGTTCCTTTTAGGCGGGGTAGCTATTCTCGTATGCCTCTTGGGGCGTGCACTGGCGATTTATATTCCTGCCAAAACGATATTACGCAAGGTAGCTACCTATTCGCGAGGCTCGCTCATCACAATGGTGTGGGGGGGTATTCGCGGGGGAGTATCCATCGCCTTGGTACTTTCTATCCCTGCTGATAAAGGAGGATTTAAAGAAACACTGTTGCAAATTACTTATATTGTAGTATTGTTTTCCATTTTAGTACAAGGTCTTACCGTAGGCAAAGTGGCTACCAGAGCCTTGTATCGCGATGAGGTGATGACACGCTTGAAAAGAATGAAACAACTGCAAAAAGGGAAACAATCATAAGACTTTAAAGAAGAATGAGAAAGCAAAAAGATAAAGGATTGGTAAGTGCCAAAGAAGTAGCCAAAGCGATTAATATTGATAAACTTGGCTTCTTGGGTACTTTTGGAGGATGGGCACTGATGAAGTTGCTCCGTATCTCCAAGCTCAATGCTATTTACAACCGAAATAAACACTTTGAAGGGTTAGACTTCCTCAACAAACTGTTAGATGAGTTTGAAATAAAGTTCGAAATACCCGAAGAGGATTTTAAGAATATCCCCAAAGAAGGGGCTTTTATCACCATTTCTAACCACCCACTGGGGGGAATTGATGGCATTCTGCTTCTCAAACTACTCTTAGAAAAACGTCCTGATTTCAAGATTATGGCGAATTTTCTCTTGCAACGTATTGAGCCTTTAGCACCTTATGTATTGCCGGTAAACCCCTTTGAAGACCGCAAAGATGCGAAATCTAGCGTGGTGGGCTTTAAGCATACCATTGCACACCTCAAAGAGGGCAAACCCTTAGGTCTTTTCCCTGCGGGGGAGGTATCGGTAACCAAAGAGGGGCAACTGATGGTGGATAAGCCTTGGGAAGAGGCAGCTATGAAACTTGCTAAAAAAGTGAAAGTGCCTATTGTGCCTATCTATTTTCACGCCAAAAACAGTAAGTTGTTTTACTTCTTGGCAAGCATCAGTGATACGTTGCGCACGGCTAAATTGCCCTCAGAACTGCTTACACAGAAAGAACGCACTATTTATATACGCATAGGTAAGCCTATTTCGGTAGCTATGCAAGATGAGCATACCGATTTGGAAGATTTTACCGAATTTTTACGTAAGAAAACTTATATATTAGCCAATGCTTTAGAGCAAGATAAGAAGTTTTTACCACTCACTAACGTGTTGAAATCAAGCAAGAGCGGTAGCAACCCTCAACAGATAGAAGCGCCTATTAAACAAGACCTCATAGAGAAGGAAGTTGATAACATCACTAAAAAGGATTACCGACTGCTCAAAAACAACAACTACGAGGTATTCTTAGCACCTTATCAAGAGATTCCTAATATAATGAAGGAAATAGGACGCTTGCGTGAGATCACTTTCCGCGAAGTAGGGGAGGGGACTAATGCTTCGTCTGACTTAGATAAGTTTGACCTTTATTATCATCATCTTTTCCTTTGGGATAACGAAGCTAAGAAGATAGTAGGAGCTTACCGTATGGGCTTAGGGGCTGAAATATTCCCTAAATATGGCATCGAAGGCTTTTATACCCACGATTTGTTCCGTTTTGAGCCCGAATTATACGATATGATGAGTAAAACCATCGAGATGGGGCGTGCCTTTATCATTTCAGAATATCAGCAGAAGCCTATGCCACTGTTTTTGCTGTGGAAAGGGATTGCTCATACCACTTTGCGTTATCCGGAACACTCATATTTGTTGGGTAGTGTGAGTATTAGTAACCAGTTCTCTGACTTTTCTAAATCGCTGATGATAGAGTTTATGAAGTCGAACTTCTATGACCCTTATATTGCACAGTATGTACGCCCTAAAAAAGAGTTCAAAGTAAAACTTAAAGACGAGGATAAAGATTTTATTTTCGACGAAACCAAAGCCGACCTCAATAAGTTCGACAAACTCATCGACGAACTCGAACCAGGAAACTTGCGTTTGCCGGTGCTCATTAAAAAGTACATTAAGCAAAACGCCAAAGTCATTGCCTTCAATGTCGACCCACTTTTCAACAACTCTGTAGATGGATTGATGTACATTCGCATCTCCGACCTCCCTGAAAGCACTATGAAACCCGTGATAGAAGAGTTTCAAGCTGAACTCGAAGCTCGAATGAAGAATAATGAATATGAATAAATATTAGGAACCAATGAAAAAAATATTATTTTTAGTAGCATTACTACCACTGACTCTTGTTGCACAAACTGTGATTGTGCCTAACCGTTATACTTTCCAAAAGGAAGATAATCAGTACCAGTTGAATGCACTTACGAAGTTTTTACTAGAAAAACAAGGTTTTAAAGCATATATGGAGAGCGAAGTCCCTGCTGAACTGCTCCAAAACCCCTGCGATGCTTTGAGAGCCGACGTGAAAAACCAATCGAATATGATGACTTCTAAGGTGCAATTTATCCTCACCGATTGTGCTAATAAAACCGTCTTTACTTCCGAGATAGGTAAAAGTCGTGAAAAGGAGTTTAAGAAGTCGTATCAAGAAGCCTTGCGCAATGCCTTTGAAGGGAATGCTTTAGCAACTTTTAAGTCGGAATACAAAGCACCTGTTACTACTCAAACGGCAATGGCAACGCTTACTCCTGCACAACCTACTACCATAACAAAAAGCAATACTCAAATAATAGAAGAAGACCCCTATATAGAATTTTTATATGCTAAAAAAGTAGATTTTTCATACGAATTGTATGATAAGAAGACTAATGAATTGCGTTATAAAATCAAACCGACTCTTACCCCGAATACATTCGTAGCTTATGATTTAAAAAATAATGAATTTGGAGTGCTTGAAAAGGACGGCTCCACATTCTATAAATTTACTTTGTTTAAAAAAATAGATGATAGAGGTCATACATTTTTAGCAAATATCCAATTCACACTTTAACCCCTTGTACAGCAAAGCTGAAGCAAAAAAACTACGCGAAGACTTCTGGATTTCCTTTGGCAAATTCTTCCCTCGGAAATGGACGCTTTACAATACCAAGATAAAGGATTTCAGCTTTAAGTTTTCATTCGACACCCGTAAAGCACGGGTGCTCCTCGCTGTGGAAGACCCTGACGAGGCAACACGTAGTTTGTACTACAACAAATTGTTGTCGCTGAAAACCATTCTGCAAGAACAATACCTCCCTGACGTTGTTTTCGAAGAGCACTTTCTCTTGAACAACGGTAAAGAAATCAGCTGTGTGTATGTAGAACTGCCAAACGTAACCATTCACAACAAAGCTACTTGGCAATCAGCGATGGAATTCCTCTATCAATCGATGTTGCAGTTTGAAGCCTTTTGGGCAGAGTACAAAGACATAATACAAGAAGAAAAATAAGCACTACTTACCTCTGTATTATCCTTTGAAACTTTAAGAAAAGATTAACATCGAACCTCATTCTCACATAACTTTTTTGTCTTACCTTTGCATAGAATAAGGTAACACCCTCAAAGAGGAAGTGTTTTTTACAATAAAAGCACTTCCTTTTCTGTATTTAATATCTAATAAATTGGTAATTATGAAAGAAAACATCAAAGATAAAGTCGTGATTATTACAGGTTCCAGTAGCGGGCTCGGCGAAGCTACTGCCCTTTATTTAGCGCAGTATGGTGCTATAGTCGTAGCGGTTGCGCGCCGTAAAGACCGCTTGGAATCGCTAGTGAAACGCATCGGCTCTCAAGGCGGTAAGGCTCTTGCCATTGTATGTGATGTTACCAAACGTGAGGACTTGGAACGTGTTGCCCAAGAAACGCTCAAAGCTTATGGTCGTATAGATGTGCTGGTAAACAACGCTGGACTTATGGCACAGGCTCCTCTCGAAAAGCTTAAAGTAGACGAATGGGACAAAATGATTGATATCAATATCAAAGGGGTACTCTACGGTATTGCTGCAGTACTCCCAACGATGCAGAAGCAACATAGTGGACATATCATCAACTTATCCTCAGTAGCGGGTTTGAAGGTAGCGGCAGGTCGTGGTACGGTGTACAGTGGTACTAAGTTTGCTGTAAAAGCTATTAGTGAAGGTTTACGTATGGAAACTGCTAAAAATAACATTCGCGTGACTACTCTTTACCCAGGCGCAGTGGAGAGTGAACTTAAATATGGTAGCTCCGACCCCGAAGCTAGCGCAGGTATTCAGGCTTTTTATAAGGAATATGAGATTCCTGCCGATTCAGTTGCCCGTGCTATTGCATATGCTATTGAACAACCAGAGGACGTAGCTATCAATGAGATTACTTTGCGTCCTACTAAACAAGAATTTTAATTCAAGTATAACAACATCTAACTTATGATAAAAAACTTTATTAACAGACCCGTACTATCAACGGTAGTCTCTATCTTAATAGTGATTTTAGGGGTATTGGGGATTATCTCTTTACCTATCTCTCAATATCCTGATATCGCCCCTGTAACGGTACAGGTATCGGCTAACTATGCAGGTGCCAACGCCGAAACAGTGCTTAAAGCGGTGGTGATTCCGCTGGAAGAACAAATCAATGGGGTTGAAAATATGGATTATATTACCTCATCGGCTTCTAATAGTGGTTCCGCAAATATTACTGTGTATTTCAAACAAGGCACTGATGGTGATATCGCGGCGGTAAACGTGCAAAATGCGGTGTCGCGTGCCAACTCTATTTTGCCATCTGAGGTAACCCAATCGGGGGTAACGGTGCGTAAACAGAGCTCAGGTAACCTGATGTTTCTTACTTTCTTTTCTGAGAATAAAGAGTTAGACGATGTGTTCTTGCAAAACTACTTAAGCATCAATGTGATTCCTGCAATCAAACGTATCAGTGGGGTAGGGGATGCCAATGCTTTTGGGGGTAAAACCTATTCTATGCGCATTTGGTTGAATCCGCAAAAACTCCAAGCCTATGGGCTTAATCCTACCGAGGTAACTGCTGCAATTTCAGCTCAGAGTAGAGAAGCAGCTGCGGGTACTTTGGGGCAAAACAGCGGTAGTAGCTATGAATATGTGATTAAGTACAAGGGGAAATACACCCAAGTATCGGAATATGAAAATATAGTGCTCAAAGCGTTAGATGGAGGGCGTATTCTTCGTCTTAAAGATGTAGCTAAGGTAGAACTCGACGCGCTCGGATATACAGGATTTTCTGAAAGCAAAGGTCGTCCTGCTGTGGCAATGGGTATCTCGCAAACGCCAGGCTCTAACGCTCACGAGATTATCCAAAATATTGAAAAGCTCTTAGACGAGTTGAAACCTTCTTTGCCCGAAGGGATTACTTATACTATCAACTACAACGCCAACACTTTCTTAGATGCTGCCATTTCTAAGGTAGTGTCTACCCTCTTGGAGGCTTTCTTGTTGGTGTTCTTGGTGGTGTATATCTTCTTGCAAGACTTCCGCTCTACGCTTATTCCTGCTATTGCGGTGCCAGTGTCTATCGTGGGTACTTTCTTCTTCTTGAATCTCTTTGGCTATTCTGTCAATATGCTTACCCTCTTCGCCTTGGTGTTAGCTATCGGTATAGTGGTGGACGATGCCATTGTCGTCGTCGAGGCAGTACACGCCAAGATGGAACAAACTCACGAGAAAGCTAAACCCGCTACCATTTCAGCTATGAACGAGATTACAGGGGCGATTATTTCTATCACCCTTGTGATGGCAGCAGTGTTCGTGCCGGTAACCTTTATGGGTGGTACTACGGGCGTGTTCTACAAACAGTTTGGGGTAACTCTGATTGTAGCTATCGTGATTTCAGCTATCAATGCGCTTACCCTCAGTCCGGTGCTTTGTTCGCTCTTCCTAAAACCTCACGGCGATAAAGAATACGAAGAAAAATCGTGGTTTGGCAAGTTCTTCCACAAGTTTAATATAGCTTTCAATGCCGCTACGCATAAATATGGGCAAACCTTTACCTTCTTCCTTCGTCATAAATGGGTAACCTTAGTGCTCTTACTTATGGCAGGAGGTGGTATCTATTTTGCTAATAAAAGTATGAAATCGGGGTTTGTGCCCAGTGAAGACCAAGGGTTTGTGATGATGGATGTATCGATGATTCCTGGTGCCTCTATGGAACGTGTAGCTAATATTATGCGTGAGGTAAACGAAAGTCTTTCAAATATCCCAGGTGTCGAAAATGTTACCTTTGTTACCGGTCGCGGTATGATTTCAGGCGAAGGTAGCAATAATGGTATGGGCTTCTTCAAGCTGAAACCTTTCGAACAGCGATCTAAACTCCCTGGTCAAGACATTCAGTCGATTATCAACAATGCCTTTCGTGCTGTTGCCAATATCAAAGATGCCAATGTAATTTTCTTCCAGCCTCCTTCTGTGCCTGGTTTTGGTGTAGGAGGTGGGGTGTCGTTTGTTCTCTTGGATAAATCCGGAAGTGATATCAGTGAGGTGAACAAGAATGCACAAGAATTCTTGGGCGCTTTGATGCAACGCCCCGAAATACAATTCGCCCAAACCTCTTTCAATGTGAATTATCCACAATACCAAATGGATATTAATGTAGAACGCGCTATGCAGTCAGGTATTACAGTGAGTACTATTCTATCGACCTTACAGAATTATATAGGGGGCTTCTATGCAACTGACTTTACCCTTTATGGAAAGCAATACCGTGTAATGGTACAATCGTTGCCCGAAGCGCGTAAAGACCTCAATAGCCTTAATAGCTTATTCGTGAAAACAGGTAGTGGAACAATGGCTCCTATTACCGAGTTTGTAACTCTTACACGTACTTTCGGTCCGCAATCGCTCAGCCGTTATAACTTCTTTACTTCGGTGTCTATTTCAGCTCAGAACAACCCCGCCTATAGTACAGGTGATGCCCTAAAAGCAGTACAAGAGATGGCTGCCCAAACCCTCAACGCTAACTATAGTATCGATTATACAGGTTTAACACGTGAAGAACAGACCGCAGGCTCACAAACCATACTCATTTTCTTGCTCAGCTTGGTGTTTACTTATTTTATCCTTTCAGCACAGTATGAGAGTTACTTATTGCCATTATCAGTGCTTTTCTCATTGCCTTTTGGTATCTTTGGAGCTTATTTAGGACAGTGGCTTTTCGGCTTGGAAAACAATATCTATTTCCAAATCTCTCTTATTATGCTAATGGGACTTTTGGCGAAGAACGCAATTCTGATTGTAGAATTTGCCGTACAGCGCCGCCGTATGGGTGAAAGCCTATCTAAGGCAGCCATCAATGCCGCAATGGCGCGTTTGCGCCCTATCTTGATGACCTCCTTTGCCTTTATCGTTGGTTTGATGCCATTGGTATTTGCTTCAGGCGTAGGAGCAGCAGGAAACCGTTCAGTAGCTACGGGAGCTGCTATTGGTCAGCTTATTGGTACTTTTTTCGGACTTGTTGTGATTCCGGTATTTTTTGTATTCTTCCAAGCGATACAAGAGAGTATTAGTGGTCATAAAGAAAAAGAAGAGATATTTGTAGAGCCTACTGGCGAATATTAAATGCCTATTGTGCTACGACAAAAAAGGCTGTCTGCTAAAAAGCAAACAGCCTTTTTATTTTCTATTACTAGCACATTATTTTTGGGTCGTTTTTGCGTACAATACTTTGCCAAAGTTTCCAACTTTGGTAAAATTGATATCCCTTTTGTATCGCAGTCCGTATAAATCTCATTTCTTTAGCTACTAAATTCGCCCTATAAACCTCGCAGATTTGTCGAATCTGTGTAATCTGTGGGATTTTTTTAATTATCTGATGTTTTTCTTATTCTGAACTCAGAAAGTAGTAATATTGTTTTTATTTGTCAAAAACGCTATTTTAACACTTTTTCTTCAATAAAGTTATAAGGGCTTTTTACTTATTGATATCCAATATTCTAACACCTTTCCTTCGTCTTAGATTCGTCTTAGGTTCGCCTTAGCTTCGCTCTACCTTCGGTTAAACTTCAATTAAAAGATAACAAAGGTTTTTCTAATATTTTACTGATAAATAATGTTTTAACGTTTTTGATACCACAAAAGACTATCAAGTGTTCTACTTTCTAAACTTTAAAAATATTGCAGGGTTTTAAAAGAGATTAACATTTTTTCAGCATTGACCTTGCCTCTTTTAATTTGAGTCAAACTCACGTAATAGAAAATAAAAAAGGCTATCCTAATTAGGATAGCCTTTTCCTTAATTTTTATTTGTAAGTTCTTATTTTGTAGGGTATTTGATTACTCTACGATAGTAGCGATACTTACGCGGTTCCAATCTGGTTCACTGAACATATCACCGATACCATTACCTTCAGCTTCGATTCTACTAGAAGATATTTTGTAACGATTAACCAACAATGTTTTAACAGCTTTTGCACGAGCATCAGCCAATTGTTTGTTCTTTTCTAAGTTTCCTTCTGGTGAAGCATAACCTTTGATAGTTACTTTAGCATCAGGGTGTTTTTTAAGGTAAGAAGCGATACGCTCTACGTTAGGTAACTGAGAAGCATCGATAGTAGTTTTAGCTACGCGGAAAGTAACTACTGATTCTAAAGTTTTCTTGTTTTTAGTAACTACTTTTTCTACTACTTCTGGTTTCTTGTTGCGAGCTGCTTCTAAGTCATCTTGCAATTTATTAACTTGTCTTTGGCAGTCAGACAATTCTTTGTTTTTGCTGTTCAACTCATCACGAAGTCTACCCAATTCTGCGCTATTGTCAGGATTTTGAGTAGCTGTAGTGAAATGGTGAGCACCATTGCTACCTTTGAAACGGTAAACTACACCAACAGTAGCTTGAATGAAAGAGTTTAAGCTGTTTAAACTGTTTACTGAACTTTTTTCAGTAGGAACGTCTACGCCATACACAATAGCAGGACTTAATTTAACTCCCCACGCTTTGCTTTCGCCTAAATTAAACAATAAGTTAGAACCAAACTGAGCAGACATACTATTGCTTCTGTAGTTTTCTCTGTAATTAGGAGCGATATCTTGTACATATCTGTGGAACCAACCAATTCCTGCAAAACCTTCTACTTCGAAGAAACGAGGAGTTCCTTTGTAACCAGCGATAAGGTTACTCAAGTTTACAGTACCTACCAAACTTACATTAGTTCTGTCTATAAAGTTACCTGCATCTACATCATTGTCAAGGGCTACGGGACGTACATACGCCATACCTTCAACGCCTAAACGGAAAGCAGGAGAGATTTGTTTGCCAATCTCAGCTCCAAAAGTGGCACGGGTGTTTTTAAAGAAAGCTTCACGGTGAGTATCTGAGAAACCACCAGCTTTAACACCTACTTGCCAGTTGTCAAAAAATTTGCTCTTACTTAGCATATCTTGTGCGTTAGCACTTGTTATCACTGCAACGACAGTTGCAATACTTAATAAGGTTTTTTTCATATAAAAAATGTTTATTACTTGTGTTTTTAAATTCGGGGCAAATATACGACTTTTTTTATTTGTACAATCATTTTTAGTAATAAAATATATGCTTTTCGCATTTTCACCCTGTTTTTTAACGTTTTATTTACAAACCGTTTGCATTTCTTTCACATTTCAGAGAGTTAATCTAGTTTTTGGGTATAAAAAATCAGGGAGAGTTTCATTGTAAACTCTCCCTGATTTTCGTGTTAATAAAATATGATAATAATGCTATGAATTTACGATTACATCATTCCTGGCATTCCACCACCCATTGGAGGCATTGCAGCTGCTTTATCGTCTTTGATGTCTACCAAAGCACATTCGGTAGTGAGAATCATACCAGCTACTGAAGCAGCGTTTTCAAGGGCTACACGAGTTACCTTTTTAGGGTCGATGATACCTGCTTTAAACATATCGGTATAAGTACCTGTTTTAGCATTGTATCCGTAAGCATCTCTTGAAGCCTCGAGTACACGAGCTACGATTACAGAACCTTCAACACCTGCGTTTTCTACGATAGTGCGCAAAGGAGCTTCCAATGCTTTGAGGATAATTTTAATACCTGTTTCTTCGTCGGCATTGAGAGGTTTTAGTTTTCCTAAAACATTTTTAGCACGAATAAGCGCTATACCACCTCCTGCTACGATACCTTCTTCAACAGCTGCACGAGTAGCGTGAAGAGCATCATCTACACGGTCTTTTTTCTCTTTCATTTCCACTTCCGAAGCAGCACCTATGTAAAGCACTGCTACCCCACCAGAGAGTTTAGCTAAACGTTCTTGTAGTTTTTCACGGTCATAATCAGAAGAGGTGTTTTCGATTTGTGCTTTGATTTGTGCTACACGCGCTTTGATATCATCAGATTTTCCAGCACCATTTACAATAGTGGTGTTATCTTTGTCGATACTTACTCTTTCGGCAGTACCAAGCATATCAATAGTAGCGTTTTCAAGGGTAAAGCCTCTTTCTTCGGCAATTACAGTACCACCAGTTAGGATAGCGATGTCTTCGAGCATTGCTTTACGACGGTCACCAAAACCAGGAGCTTTTACAGCAGCGATGCGAAGGGTACCGCGCAATTTGTTTACTACTAAGGTAGCTAATGCTTCACCATCGATATCTTCAGCGATAATCAAGAGGGGTTTGCCAGATTGAGCTACAGGCTCTAATACAGGAAGCAAGTCCTTCATAGTAGAGATTTTCTTGTCGTACAACAAGATATAAGGGTGGTCGAGTTCTGCAACCATCTTTTCAGAATCGGTTACGAAGTAAGGAGAGAGGTAACCGCGGTCGAACTGCATTCCTTCTACTACATCTACGTAAGTATCTGTACCTTTTGCTTCTTCTACGGTGATAACCCCTTCTTTACCTACTTTCTCGAATGCTTGAGCGATAAGTTCGCCAATAGTATCGTCGTTGTTAGCAGAGATAGAGGCTACTTGTTTGATTTTTTCAGAAGAAGAGCCTACTTCTTTAGCTTGTTTAGCCAAGTGTTCTACGATTTTTGCTACGGCTTTATCAATACCACGTTTTAAATCCATTGGGTTAGCACCAGAAGCTACGTTTTTAAGACCTTCTTTTACGATAGCTTGTGCTAATACAGTAGCGGTAGTAGTACCGTCGCCTGCGAGGTCATTGGTTTTAGAAGCTACTTCTTTTACCATTTGAGCGCCCATATTTTCGAGAGCGTCTTCTAGTTCTATTTCCTTAGCAACGGTTACCCCGTCTTTGGTTACTTGTGGTGAACCAAATGATTTGCTAATAATTACATTACGACCACGAGGTCCTAATGTTACTTTTACTGCATTTGCTAATGCATCAACGCCACGTTTTAAACCTTCGCGAGCGTCTATATCAAATTTAATATCTTTTGCCATTTCTTTAGTTTTTAGTTTTTATGTTTAGATAACTGCTAATACGTCGTTTTCACGCATAATAAGGTAGTCTTTACCTTCTAATTTTAGTTCAGTACCGGCATATTTGCCATAGAGTACTGTATCGCCTACTTTTAGGGTTACAGGGTTATCTTTAGTACCTGCTCCAACGGCTACAACCGTACCTTTTTGAGGTTTTTCTTTTGCAGTATCAGGGATAATAATACCTGATGCGGTAGTAGTTTCGGCCACTGCGGGCTCAATCACTACTCTATCAGCTAAAGGTTTAATATTCAATTTTGCCATTATTTGTTTAGTTTTTAGTTATTTTTTTGTTTAGAAAATAGGAATTAGGTGTTAGGAAATTACATCGCCCGCGCCCCCTTCGAAAGGGGGGATGTGGGGATGTTATCTAACCTTTTCATTCAAGTATTTTAATTCCTTTTATAAAAAAATCGAAGAGGATATTTCAGAAAGTATGCCAATCTGTAAAAACTGACTTTTTGTCAGTTTAGTTACCTGTATTAGAAGATGTGGCAGGAGTAGCAGGCATTTGAGTAGCATTGTTGGCAGGTGCTTGTTGGTTAAGAGGGTTTTCTACAGGGGCAGTAGGGGTATTGCCATCAAGCAGTTTAGAATCGGCATTTACACCGGTATTGCCTTGTAGTAAGGTGTTGGCGATAAGAATAAGCACTCCTAAAGCAGTAGCAAACGTCCAAGTACTGCGTTCGAGGAAGTCGCCTGTTTTTTTTACACCACCTACTACTTGTGTATTGCCACCGAAAGTAGAAGAGAGTCCACCTCCTTTAGGGTTTTGTACCATAATTACTAAAGCGAGTAGCAAACATACTACCACGATAAGCACTAAAAAGATGTTGAATGTAGTCATTTCTCTATAAATTAAAATAAATTATTTTGTTGTAGTTTTTTGATATTTTCTATTTGGGCTGCAAAGTAAGCACTTTTTTCTGGATTTTTCAAAATTAATATTTCATACGCTTGTATAGCTTGCTTAAATTTGCGCTGATTTACATATACTTGTGCCAATGTTTCGGTCATTAATTGTTTAGGGTCTGAGTTTACATCATCGGCTAAATTTACGTTGGATACATAATCTTTAGAGGCCTCAATTTTAGGATTGTTTTCCAAAAACTTATCAATGAGTTTGAACTTTTCAGCTACCTTGTCGTCTTTATAAGAAACTTCGGTATGGTCATCGGAGATGTTTTCTAACCATTGAGAGATATTGTCAGTATCAGTTTTAGGTTTTTCCTCTGTTTTAGGTTCAAAAGCATCGGCTAACTCTTGGTGATTTACCAAATCTTCGGGGAAAATAGGTTCTTCGAAAATAGATTCGGGTACATTAGGGCGATACAAGCGCGGTTCGTGGTCGATGTAACTTACCTTAGGAGGTGTATTCTCAGTTTCTTCGGCTTCTTTGCGTTCTCTCGCTTTGCGAATACGTTCAAAATCACGACGTAGGGCTGAGAAATCAGGGATAATACTTTTAGAATTGATAAAGTCGAACAATACTGAGCGGTCGGTTACGTGTACCGCAGCGAGTTTTAAGGCTTTGTTGTACTTGTAGTTTTCTTCGGAATGCAATATTTTGAGTTGTAACACCCTTGCTGCTTGAAAATAAGGATATTCCTTCACTATTTCGTCGAGTTCATATACTTGATCATCGTTAATAGTGTAGGGATGCCTAATAATCTCTATGAATTGTTTTACTGTCAATCTTACCTTTTATCTTTACCTAATTGTTACCAATCTGCTAATGAGGCGTTGAAAATATCTTGGGTGATACGCTCGAATATCTGTGGGATAGCTTCGCCTTTTACTGAGTTGAACTGTGTAGCAGCAGGATAATCATAGTAAAAAGAAAAGCGTTTTTCAAAGTCTTTTTTATCTTCTTTATGATTAGTAAAGCGCACATTTACGCCTATGGTTACACGGTTTTGGGCAGCGGTTTGTCCTGCAGTAGCCGTCATAGGGGTAATGTTAAACTCTACGATTTCGCCTTCGTACACGAGGTCGCCATTGCGGTCAGTAAGGCTGAGGTTGGTTTGGTTGTTAATTAAATCTTGTAGGGCGATGGTAAAATCGCGGTCGAGTCCAGGTTCTACCAAGGGAGCATCGTTGCGAAAGAAGTTTACTTGAAAAGTCTTTGCATCGCCTGTACTTCCTCCTGTAAAGTTGTAGATACCACAACTTATAGCAGTGAAAGCCAAGAGTATATATAAGAGATATTTCATTTTACCAATCAATTAGCGGGCAAAGATACGAAAATAATTACGAATGACAAATTACGAATGATGAAATTGCAGTAAAAAGTATATTGCTATCAGTTATTACTATCATTTTTCAGCATATTTTTTCTTCATAGTCTTGAAATATCGTTTGGCAAAACCTTTTTTTACATCTTGTGATAGTTCCATTATAAAATCGCGATGTGCAATAGGAATACCGTCTTCATCTTCTTCTAATATTTCCATAGAGGAAGCTGATGTTTCTTTCTTGCTCTTAGGCACTTCTACTTTTACAAATGGCAAAGACTTTACATATTCCAAAAAAGCTAAAGCCATTTCACTGCTATTGTCTACTTTGAGAATGGTTGTATTCATAGTTTTTACTGTTAAATTTACAAGCGTTTGAGGGCTTGCTTGATGATTTCTTCTACTGAAAGCTCTTCGCTGCTTGATTTGATAATGATATCGACTACTTTTTCGGCTTGTTTGCGCATAAAGCCCAATACTTCTAAGGCAGCAAGAGCTTCTTCTTTGTGTGTGCTTACAGCGTTCATAGGCACCTCTTCAAAGTCTTGAAGCTTGAGCATCTTGTCTTTGAGGTCGAGTACTACGCGTTGGGCTGTTTTAGCACCTATACCTTTTACTGCTTGAATGGTAGCTACATCGCCATTGATAATAGCATTGCGCACTTGTGCAGCGGTGAGCGATGAGAGCATCGTGCGGGCAGTGCTAGCACCTACTCCTGATACCGAAAGAAGCAATACAAACACTTCGCGTTCGGCTTTGGTGAGGAAGCCATAGAGCGTGTGGGCCTCTTCTTTTATTTGCAAATAGGTGTATAGTTTAATGGCTTCGCCTTCGGGTAGCGCTGAATAAGTATTTAAGCTGATATTTACGAAATAGCCCACCCCGTGGCAGTCGATTACTACGTGAGTAGGGTTCTTTTCTACGAGTTTTCCTTGTAATTGTGTAATCATTAGTTCAATTTGAAGATTGAGTAGTGCAAAGGTACAAATAATTAGAGAATTAGCAAATTAGAAAATGAGAGAATTAGAAAATTAGCAAATGGGGTGCTAGTTACAAGCTTGAAATAGAAGAGATTAACTTTGCTAAAGGTGCGAGCTGCACAGGCAGTCGTAGCACGACGGGCTGTTAAATTAACAGATTAGCAAATGTGGAAATTAGCAAATGTAGAGGGTTGAAGGGTTCGGAAGAAAACGGAGAAGTTCGGAAGAAAGGAGGGAGGGTTTTTGATGAAAAAAGGCTATTAG
>NZ_KB291483.1:18232-29842 GCF_000318315.2 Capnocytophaga sp. oral taxon 324 str. F0483
ATCTTGGACGATTGGTATAGGAAGGGTATATAAAGAGTTGATTCATAATATAATACAACAGTGCAAAAAATGTTAAAAACAGGGTTTCGAGGCGAAAGAAAAAGGAATAGGTGCTAGGCCATAGGCCTTAGGCAATAGGGGAGAAGCGACGGTCATTATTGTTGTATAAACATTCTCTTTTCATATACTTCGCTCTCGCAGTGCACATACTCAGCTGTTGCTGGTTATCTTCGAAGGGGGAATTAGTGACGGAAAGGTTAAATGTATTTAACTTTGCCAAAGGTCGTAGGACAACAGGCAATTAGGGAAAGACGGATATAAATTGGTAAATTGATAAATTAGCAAATTAGCAAATAGGTAAATTGGGTTATCGGCATATGATGGTAATGGCTCTTTCTTCGCCTTTTTCGTTGATGATACGTAGGGTGTGATTACCTTTTGGGGCAAAGATATTCATTTCGTGAAAGGTTTCGGTGGTGCCGAGAAAAGCATCGTCTAAATACCAAAAAACCTTGCCTTCGCGATTGGCAGCCTTTGCTGTAAAGGGTTGTTGCTCGCCTCCAAAAGTTTTAGTGGTGTAAAGTACGCTTTGGTGTTTGGGGTAAACGAAATCCAAGCCCCTTTGCAGATTGCCTTGTGTGCAATCGGGACGTAGGGGGGGGAGTGGCTTGTAGTGAATGTGTTGCTGTTTGTAATACCATTCCATTACGGGAGGTAACACGAACCACGCTTTGTTTACAATGTTTTGTGGAGACTCACACGAGGTGTTTACTTGGTACTGCTCGTCACGGTCGAGGTGTACGAGCTTATGATAAGGACATTGCCCCACTTCCTTAGGAGCGAGATTGCTGAGTACTGTTTGCTTAGGGCATTCGGGTTTGGCAAGGAAACCAGAATTGGCACAGACGGATACCTCGCGCAGGTCGTCTAAGGGTTCTGAAAACCACGAAGTAGGAGGGAGGGCGTTGAAGATACTGAACATTACCGGAGCGGCGTAGGTAGCCCCTGTGAGAGTGGGACGTCCTTCGCCTGTGGCATTGCCTACCCACACAGCCACCACATATTGAGGTGTAGCACCAATCGCCCAAGCATCTTTATTGCCAAAGCTGGTACCTGTTTTCCACGCTATCTTGCGCGACGACTCGTAGTAGCGCCACGCTATATCATCGGTAGGGCGGTTCACTTCCTTCATTGCACTAAACATCTTGTAGAGCGCTCCCGCCCTGAGTGTAGGTAGTTCGCGAGTGTTTTTTCCGAAATCTAAGGGGGCAGTATCGGTATAACGCAAGTGCTGAAATTCCTTAGTACGATAGTGCTGAGTGCGCGCAAAGACTTCCGTTTCCGAAGCCAGATTGGTATACGCCTGTGCCAAATCCCACAGATTGCTCTCGGCACCTCCGAGGATAATGGAAAGACCATAATGGTCGGGGTGGCGGTTGATGTTTTTCAGTTGCAAGTGTTGTAACACATCGTAGAAACGATAGGTAGTAAACTGCTTTAAGAGCCATACAAACGGAATGTTTAGCGATTTGGCTAAAGCCATATCGGCAGAGACAGCACCTTCAAAACTATTGCTAAAATTCTGAGGTGAATAGCCTCCTATTTGAGTAGGAACATCGGGTACTAACTGGGTGGGGAGGAGTTCTCCCTCGTGCAACATCGCTGCATAGAGAAAAGGTTTGAGCACACTACCCGTACTGCGAGGTGCGTGCACGATATCCACATCTTTTTGATGGTCGGTATCGGTAGGGGTATTGCCTACGTAGGCGAGCACTTTTCGTGTTTTCACTTCTACCACCAAAGCTGCCATATTATAGATTTCGGATTGCGAGTAGTGGGTGTAATACCCTGCTACAAGGCTGTTTACTTTCTCTTGCAAGTTTAACGACACCGTAGAGCTAATACGCTCGCCTTCTTGAGTTTTAGAAGCAAAAATAAGTAGGTGAGGCGCGAGTTGTGGAATAGGGTGAGGTTCAGCAGGAAGAGGTTCGAGAAGTGCCAAATCGTATGTTTCTTTATCGATGATATTTTTAAGGAGGAGTTTGTAAAGCAACGCATTGCGTTTCTGCAAGAGACGTTCTTGGTTCTTACCAGGAAAGATAAGGCTGGGTGCATTAGGGAGAACTGCCAGCGTAGCCGATTGTGCCCACGAGAGCTGATGAGGAGCGACACCAAAGTAACGCCAGGCTGCCATATCGAGTCCCACAACGTTGCCACCAAAGGGAGCGTGAGAGGCGTAGAGTTTGAGGATACTCTCCTTAGAATAGCGGAACTCCAATCGGGTAGCCCATATCATTTCGATGAGTTTCTCGAAATAAGTGCGCTGTTGGTGCTCACGAGCAATGCGTATCACCTGTTGGGTGAGCGTACTGCCCCCGCGCTGTACTTTACCACTGCTCACATTGCGATAGAGAGCCTTGGCTACTGATATGGGATTTACCCCCCAATGGTAATAAAAATGAGCATCTTCGAACTGCAATACCGACATTTTAAAGCGGTAGGGCACACTGTCTACTTCGGGGAAGCGCCATTGTCCGTCGTCCGCAATCTTAGCCCCAAGTAATTTACCCTCGTTGCTTTCCAACACCGTGGCATAAGGTTGTGGGAAGAGCTGACGAGGCAGACAGAAAGCATACCACACAAAGCATAGCACTGCTATCGCTGTTTTGATAGGGTGGTGGCGGATATAAGAGATAAGAGGTGACAAGTAACGGGTAACAAGTGTGGTGTTCATAAAGACTACTAAAAAGACTTTCAGAAAATCGCGCAAATATAAGAAAAAGTTTTTAGTTGTCAATCACCAGGAAAGTCAAAAGGAGCAGAAAGAACCGATTCTTATGATATTCTCCTATCCAACCACTAATCACTAACGGTTAACTTCCTAAGTTATTAAATTTTTAACACTCTTTACTTCTTTATTTTTACATTTATTTATAAACAGGAACTATTCTCTTTTAAAAGGAAAGAATGTTGTTTTCTTAAAAAAGATTAAAGAAATTCCTTAGAGGTACACCTGTGTTTTCGTTTTATTTATGTTTTTTGCAAAAAAGTATGTTTTTTAGCAAAAATATTTTCGATTGGTAATTAATAGGTTATAAAACAAGAAATGTTAAAATTTTAAGATTGTTAATAAATTTGTTAGTTAAAATTTGGCAGTTTATTAAGAACTTCCTACCTTTGTCGAAAATAAATTTTTTTTAAATGAAAGTAAAAGAATCAATGTTGCTATTTGTTTTGTTACTATGCTGCACTGTAGCAATGGCACAAACGAGAGTATCTGTTACAGGTTCTGTTACAGGTAACGATGGACTGCCCCTTCCTGGGGTGAGTGTGGTTGTCAAAGGGACAACTCGTGGTGTTTCAACCGATTTTGATGGGAAGTACGAAATCCAAGTTGCTCCTAATGAAGTACTTGAATTTAGCTCTATTGGGTATGCTTCTCAGCTCAAAAAGGTTGATACAAAAAAAGGAACGTTTACTTTAAACATCGTTCTTAAAGAAGAAGCGCAACAGCTTGGCGAAGTAGTGGTTACTGCGTTAGGCATCAAGCGTGAACAAAAGGCTTTGAGTTACAATGTACAACAGGTAAACGCTGAAGAGCTTACTAAAGTGAAAGATGCAAACTTCATCAACTCACTCACTGGTAAAGTAGCTGGGGTTACTATCAACCGCAGTTCTTCTGGTGTGGGGGGTGCTACCAAAGTGGTAATGCGTGGTGCTAAATCTATTGAAAAGAGCAACAACGCGCTTTATGTGGTAGACGGCGTACCTATGCTCTCCACCACTTCTACTCAAGGTAGTGGTAAGTTCCACTCACAAGGGTCTACTGAAAGCATTGCCGACATCAACCCTGATGATATTGAAAGTATGACCGTACTTACAGGAGCTTCGGCTGCTGCGCTCTACGGTTCGGCTGCTGCCAATGGGGCAATCCTTATCACTACTAAAAAAGGTAAAGAGGGTAAAATGAACATTCAATTATCCTCCAATACAGAGTTTGGCAATCCGTTTGTCTTGCCAGAATTCCAAAATAGTTATGGCAGTGATGGCAAAGTAACTTCTTGGGGGGCTAAATTGCCTGATGATGCCAATCGTTACGATGTGAAGGACTTCTTTAGAACCGCCACTACCCTTACCAATTCGGTAGCACTTTCTGGAGGTACCGAAAAGAACCAAACTTATTTTTCAGCAGCCTCTACCAATGCTGAAGGGTTGGTACCTAACAACCAGTACAACCGTTACAACTTTACAGTGCGCAACACTACCCACTTATTAGGCGACCGCTTGCGCATTGATGCTTCGGCAAGTTACATCCTCCAAAACCACCTTAATATGATTAATCAAGGGGAATATATGAACCCCTTAGTGGGTGCTTATTTGATGCCTCGTGGTTACGGTTTGCAACGCGCTCGTCAGTTTGAACGTTACAACCCTACTACTCATATTTATGAACAAGTATGGGGAGATTTTGCAGCTGGCTCCGATGGTACTTTCAACGGTAGCTTTGCAGGTGATTACACCTTGCAAAACCCATATTGGGTAGCTTATCGCAACTTGCGTGAAAGCAAACGCGAACGCAATATGCTCTCTTTGGGCGTTACCCTCGACCTCAAAAAGTGGAGTCCTACTGAAAAATGGGATATTTCAGGACGTGTACGCACCGATAATACCAACTTCACCAGCACCGACAAACGTTATGCTTCTACTTTGTCGTTATTAGATATGAGCAAAACAGGTTATTTTGGCATTGCTCGTGGTTATGAAAAACAAACCTACCTTGATGTGCTTACTAACCTCAACAAAAATTTTGAATGGGAAGGCGTGGGTCGTTTCTCTTTAGTAGCCAATATCGGGGCTTCTTTGCAAGACACACGTTATGACGAATTAGGCTATAAAGGACCTTTGCGCAAAGACGGTATTCCTAACGTATTCAACGCTTTTAATATCGACCAAGGTGCTGCCAAAACCAGACCTTACCAATCGGGGTATACGGAGCAAACTCAATCTATTTTCGGTAGTTTGGAAGTAGGTTATAACAGTTGGCTCTACCTTACCCTCACCGGTCGTAATGATTGGGCTTCACAGTTAGCGAACTCTCCACAATCTTCTTTTTTCTATCCTTCAGTGGGACTTTCAGGAGTACTTACCGATTTGCTTTCACCTGAAACGAAAGCTAAATGGTACAACACCTTATCTTTTGCTAAAATGCGTGTAGCTTTCAGTTCGGTAGCCTCTCCTTTTGATAGAGAACTCACTACCCCTACTTTTACTTTCAACGAAGATACTAAAGTATGGAAAGCCGTTTCGTATTTTCCTATCGGTGAATTGCGTCCAGAACGCACCGATTCTTACGAAGTGGGTATCGCGACTAAATGGCTTAAAGGAGCTCTAACCTTAGATGCTACTGTTTATCAAACCAACACTTATAACCAAACAATTAAGGCAGAGATTTCTCCTTCTACTGGTTACGATGGTATCTACTTGCAAACTGGTGATGTACGCAATCGCGGACTTGAAGTAGGATTGGGTTATGATTTGAAAATCAAAGATAAATTCAGCTGGAACAGTTATTTCACTATGAGTTACAACGAAAACAAAATTATGTCGCTTGTAGAAGATTATATCAACCCTGTTACTGGAAAACGCGAAGGTCGTAGTTACTTAGAAAAAGGAGGTATCGGCGGTGCTCGTTATATCCTTAAAACAGGAGGTACCTTAGGCGATGTGTACGCTACTAACGATTTCAAACGCGATGCTGATGGCAACCTACTTGTGGATAGCAATGGCAAAGTGAATGTAGAAGAGTATAGCAATCGTGACAATTATGTGAAATTAGGTTCTGTATTGCCTAAATACAACTTAGGTTGGCGCAATGATTTCAACATTGGCAATATAGGCTTTGGTGCGATGTTCGCTGGACGTATAGGAGGTGTAGCCATCTCTATGACCCAAGCTGCCTTAGACCATTACGGTGTTTCTAAAGAATCGGCTGAGGCTCGCAATGCAGGAGGCGTAAATATCAACGGTTACAAAGTACCTGCCCAAAGTTACTTTGAAGAACGCGGGAAAGGACGTGTAGCTCAATACTATACCTATTCGGCTACCAACTTCCGCTTGCAAGAGGCTTACGTTTCTTATCATTTGCCACGCAAACTCGTGAATGATAAGGTAGATGTTACCCTTTCTGTTGTAGGTAGAAACTTAGCAATGCTTTACTGCAAAGCGCCTTTCGACCCCGAAGCGGTTTCATCTACTGGTAATTATGCTCAAGGTTTAGACTACTTTATGTTGCCAAGCCTTAGAAGCTATGGTTTTAGTATCAAAGCAAACTTTTAAATAAGCGCAAAGAATGAAAAAATATATTATCCCTGTATTAGCCCTACTTGCAGTAGGCTGTACTAAAGATTTTGAAACTTTCAACAAAAACCCCTACGGAGCTACCGATGAACAGCTCAGTAGAATCCCACAAGGAGGAAATGAACTCGTTGCCTTGCAAAAATTGGTAGTACCTCAGCAGGAAAACTCTTACCAAATGTGTTTTGACCTGCCCGCTACTCCGTATGCAGGCTATGCCTCACAACCTAAGTTCCAAGCCGATTACCCTGTGTATAACCCACGTACAGGCTGGACTGACTATGTGTTTGACGACACTTATACCAAGCATTTATACCCTGCTTATTTTGCTTTAAAGAGCTATTCTAAAGGCGATATGAGCAAATACTATTTTGCTTGGGGAACTGTGTTGCGTGTAGCCGTTACTCACTGGCTTACCGATACCTATGGACCGTTACCCTACTCTCAAATGGAAGCTGGTAAAACCCAAACACCTTACGATAAGCAATCGGATTTGTATAAATATATGGCAGAAGACTTGAAAACAGCTATCAACACCTTGAAAGCAGTAGATGCTTCCGACCGCCAATATGCCGATTTTGACCTTGTATACAAAGGTGATATGACCAAATGGGTGAAATATGCTAACTCTTTGTTGTTACGTATGGCTATACGTATGAGCGATGTAGACGAAACTAACGCTAAAGCGTATGCTCAATTTGCCATTAACAATGGTGTGATTACCGAAAATGCCGATAACGCTATGCTCGAAACTCAAGATAATGCAGCTTTCAAAGTAGCAGTAAGTTGGGGCGACTCACGTGCAGGTGCTGATATTGTAGCCTATATGAATGCCTTTTCAGATCCCCGTCGCGAGGCCTATTTCACTGAAGTTGCAGGCTTAACTCAAAAGTACATCGGACTAAGAAGTGGACTTACTGGTATCACTGTAAACCCAGCCCTTTTTTCAGCTCCAAAAATCACTAAAGAGTCACCTATGGTGTGGATTACCGCATCAGAAGTAGCTTTCATCAAAGCTGAAATGGCGCTCAAAGGCTGGACTTTTGTAGGCGATACTGCTGAAAACTTGTACAAAAAAGGTATAGAATTATCGTTTGCACAACACAATGTTGCCATAGGTAGTTACTTAGAGAACACCAATACCCGCGGTGCTTATTCCGACCCTCGACAAAGTGCTTACGACAACCCTACTTTCTCATCGGCTATTACAGTGAAATGGAATAGCAGTGATAGTAATGAAGTGAAATTATCAAAGATTATCACTCAAAAATGGATTGCAATGTACCCTTACAACTCACACGAAGCGTGGGCTGAATGGCGCAGAACGGGTTATCCTAACCTAATGGCTCCCGTAGAAAACCGTAGCAATGGAGTAATTACTTCGGTAACCCAAGTAAATGGCAAAGACACTGGTGGTATGCGACGTTTGCCTTTCTCTTCTAAAGAGACTACTAACAACCCTACCAACCGCAACGCTGCTGTAGGTTACTTAGGCGGTGCCGATAATGGCGCTACCGACCTTTGGTGGGTGAAGAAATAACTTAACCTTTAAATGTTATCGCAATGAAAAAAATAATATTCATAGCCTCGTTACTTGCTGTTGCTTGTAACGATATTGAACCGATAGATATAGAGGCTCCTAAACGTGAAATCAACACTCAGGCGCTTACCCAATACAAAGCCGACCTGAACAAACGCCCGATTACTATGGGAATGCTCTACAATTGGGGAAAAGAAGCAGGGGCTATCCTGATGAATACCCCTGATAGTTTAGATGTGATTGTAGTGAAAAATAACTACAATGCTATCGACGAAATGCTCCAAAACGATTTGAGAGACGTACAACAAAAGAAAGCGACTAAAGTATTGCTCGGTATCGACTTTTCGGCAGCTACCACTACCGATACTACCAAGCTCACCAAGCAAGCTAACGATGCTCTCGCTATCGCCAAAGCCAATGGTTTTAACGGTGTGAGTGTAGAGTTTCCGCAAGAAAGTAGCGATTACTTCTCTCAAGCAGCTTTTGATGCCGTACTTTCGGCTATCGTTGCTAACAAAGGTAACTTGCTCTTTGCCGTTGAAAATATGTATGGAGGAGACACAAAGCACATTGAGAAAGCTAATTGGGTAATATTCCGCAAAAAGGACAATGAGCAATTCCGCAGTTTTACTGAGCAAGCTGAAAAGTGGAAAACGCTTCGCTATTTACCTTCAACCGATTTCACCGAAGAAGGTCTTGACGATGGCTATAGCGACTCTACCAATTTCAACCCCGATGGCAAAAATGGTCGCTATCCGCGTACAGTAGATATCGTTAATTGGAAAGCCTCCAACCGCGCTGGGGTAGCCCTATACCACATCGAAAAAGATTACTACAACCTTTCGGGTAAAACTACTTTCAAAACCTTGAGAGGTATCATTCACAAAGTACAACAACAAAAATAGAAATAATGAAACGCAATTTAATAATAGGTATGTTCCTCGCCCTTGCGGCTTGTGCTCCTAAAGAAGATGTAGGAGGAGGAACTAAAGCAGGAGGACAATCGGCAGTACTGCTCCAAAAAGAAGGTAATAAAACCGCCGAATTTTCCTCTCCAGTAGCCCTTTCGGCTCAAGCGAATGAAGTAGGTACTCAAAAAAGTGTAGCCTACCAAGTGCAATTGTTTAAAGAAAACAACAGCAATTTGGCTGCTTATGTCACCTTAGACGATAGCCAAGTAGCCAAATACAACAGTCTATACGGCACCAAATACACCGTGTTACCCGCTAAATATATTTCGTATACAAAAACCTTGAACATCAAAGCAGGTAATATTCTATCAGACGAAGGAACTGCCAAAGTAACCGTCTCCGATGAATTGAAAGACAATACCGCTTATATGTTTGCCTTACGACTCTCCTCAGTGAGTGGAGCGAGTGTTACCCCTAACACTCAACTGCTAATGGTGAGCTTCGAAAAGATAAAAGGCCAGATTAAAAATACTTTAGCAGTTACTCGTGATGAGTATTTAGCAGTAGATAATGGAGGATACTCCAGCGTTAGCGACATAGGTTCTACCTTTACTTTAGAAGGACTCATCAATGTACAGAAATTTAGGAGTAATCCTGATGATTTAGGTGAGGCAGGTATTTCTACCTTTATGGGTACTGAAGGGGAAACCTTATTGCGCTTTGGTGATAGCGGAATAGAGCCTGACTATTTACAAGCCAATGGTCAAAAAATAGACGTGAAATTTAAAACTAACCAATGGTATCATATCGCTTTAGTAGTAGACGGCAGCAAAACCATCGCTTATATAAACGGTAAAAAAGTAAGTGAATTTACAAAATCAGGAAGTCTTAGTACTTTCTATATTGGAAAGAGTTGGAGTGAATATCGCGGTATTGTAGCGCGCTTTAGCGAACTCCGCTTGTGGAGTGTAGCTCGTACTGCCCAACAAATCAAAGACGGTATGTATGAAGTAAATCCTACTGAAAGTGGCTTGTACGCTTACTGGAAAATGAACGAAGTGAAAGAGAATAAAATACCTGACGCTTCTGGCAACAATCGTTACCTCATCTTACAAGGTCAGGCAGACAAAAGTGGTAGACAAACTATCAAACTACACGAAGAAGAAAAAGGTGTAAAAATAACTGAATAATATGAAAGCAAAATATATCATAGCCAATATAATGATAGGTGCAGCATTGCTGTACGCTTGCGATAAAGACAAAATAGAATTGCCTCAACCCGGGAACAATACTATGAACAGCCAAGGAAGTGCCTTGTATTACAAAGTAGCTCCTCAAGAGGAAGTAACAACCCTCTCTGCCGACGGTGCTTACACTTTTGTAACCAAAATAGGAAAAGCTGCCCCCGATGCAGGTGCGGTAACTTTGCTTACCAGCGCTATGGAGAAAATCGTTAAAGATTACAACATTTTCAAAGGAGTTTCAGACTATAGTTTGTTACCTTCAGCCAATTATACTTTTGAAGGTAGTAGTTATACCAAAGGCGCTACTGAAGCTGAAGTAAAACTGACTATCAAAAACTTTACTTCTTTAGCGTATGGCGATTACTTGCTCCCTTTGAAAGTGGAGATGGCAGGACAACAAGTATTCCATTTGGTAAAAGTGCATAAAGATGGAGAATTTTCTGCTCTTAGCGAAACCTCTAAAAAACCTATGCCCCCCGGAAGCTATAGCTGTCCCGACCGCAAAGAACCTATGAAAATGGTCGCTTATGTGGAGACTAACGACTGGGACATCCGCAATATGGGTCAGTTTATACTCAAAGATAGTAAAAAGCCAGTGTTTGACATAGTCGTGCTCTTTGCTGCCAATATGAACTACGATATTCAAAATGGCAAACGCTATTTATCCTTCAACGACAAGTTGCAACCTATCCTCAAAGACCCCGATAAGTATATCAAACCTTTGAAAGATAGAGGAATTAAAGTAGTAGTAGATATTTTGCCTAACCACCAAGGGGTAGGTTACTATAACTTCCAAAACTATGAAGAAGCTCTTGAGTTTGCTCGTGATTGCAAACAATATGCCGATAAATACGGTTTCGATGGTTACGACATAGACGAAGAATGGGCTGACTACCACAAACTAAAACAAAAACCTACTAAAGGAAATGAATCTATCTTGTGGTTTATGAGGGCTATGAAAGAAGTAATGCCCGACAAACTCCTTACCTTATACGACTATGGACATAATTTATCTTCTTATGATGTTGATGAACACGGAAAAGGAGCTAAGGACTACTTAGATTATAGCTGGTCAGATTATGGCAGAAATCAAACTTCTTTTGTAGGACTTCCTAACGAAAAATACGGTAAAATGTCTGTCAATGCCACCTATGGGACTTACGGTGTAGGTTGGGCAGCGGAAGCTAATGTAAGAGATTGCTTTGGAATGATGATGATATATAATATCAAAGGAAATAGCATAGCAGCAGGACGAGTAACAGAAGATTTAAGTGCTGCTACTAAAAAACTTTATGGTGAAGAATGTATTTTCTCTGGGAAATACCATAAAGGACATAAAGACAGGTAATACTTAATTACTTTATAAAAAGAAGAGGCTGCCCTTGCATTGGGGGTAGCCTCTTTTTTTTATGTAATGTAACGTCACTTCAATATAACAAAATACAATTTTTCAATTACTTTTGCGTTGTCACAATCCCCCTTACCTTTGTCATTCGTCTCTCGTCTCTCGTCATTTCTTCCTCCCTATCCTTGGGAGAAGTCTCCGAATAGGAGAGTATGT
>NZ_KB291483.1:29862-51705 GCF_000318315.2 Capnocytophaga sp. oral taxon 324 str. F0483
GATTCTTTTTCTTTCGCCTCGAAACCCCGTTTTTGCCATTTTTTGCATCGCTGTATTATATTATGAGTCAATAACTTATATACCCTTTCTATACCAATCGTCCAAGATTCGTATAAGCTTCCTATAAGCTACCTATAAGCTAACTTCACCCATCTAATAGCCTTTTTTCATCAAAAACCCTCCCTTTCCCCTTCCGAACTTCTCCGTTTTCTTCCGATAACTCAGATGTGTCTCTTTTGCGGTATACACTTTGCCAAAGTTTTTGCCTGTGCGGCTCGCACCTTTGGCAAAATTAATCTCCTCTAGTCCAAGCTTGTAGCTCACACCCCATTTGCTAATTTCTAAATCTGCTAATTTTCTAATTTCTAAATTTTCAAATTAATAAACCCTATTGTACTATAACTCTAAAAAAAATGAGATGGAAGTCACAAGGCTGTTGAAAAGTGGCACGTTAATTGCTCTTTGGCACATTAATTTATTGTCTTATTGACAGATTAACACGTTAATATATGAAACATTTAAGTATTGTTATTGTCTTTTTTTCGTTATTAGTAAGCCCCATAGTAGGAGCTCAAACTGCTGAATTACCTTTCAAAGGAGGAGAATGGTTGCGTTTTAAAGTAAAATATGGTGTATTTAACGCCAGCATTGCTACAATGGCAGTTAATGAAGAGATGTATAACGGCGAAAAGGTGTTTCACGCAGTGGGTAAAGGTGCCACTACTGGTTTGGCACGTATATTTTTCAGAGTAGATGATACTTATGAGAGTTATTTTGGCATAACAGATGGCAAACCACGACTTTTTATAAGAAATATTTACGAAGGAGGATACACTAAATACCTCAAAATGTATTTTAATCATACCAGCAATAAGGTAAAAATAAACAATGTAGAAAACGGCAATATTACCGAAATAAACTTTCAGCCAGGTTTACAAGATGTAATATCAGCGTTCTACGCACTTCGTCATCACCCTAATATCGAAAATATGAAAGTAGGGGGGCAGATATCTATGGATATGATTTTTGATGATGACGAGGTATACAAGTTCAAACTAAAACTATTAGGTCGCGAAAAAGTAAAGACACATTTTGGTACGGTTAATACCTTAAAGTTCTGTCCGTTAGTACAAGATGGGCGCGTGTTTAAGGAAGAGGAAAGCATCACGATGTGGATTACCGACGACAAGAATAAAGTGCCTGTGAAGCTAAAAGCCTCGTTGCGTGTAGGTTCGTTGGTAGCTGAGCTTGATGGCTTTAATAATCTTAAAAATGACACAAATTTGAAAAAAAAGAAATAATTGTGTAGTTAGTTTATTTTTTTTACGTATATTTGTCGCCTCAAAGCGGAAGTAATCAAAAATAAACAAATATACTATGAAAAACTTGTTTTTAGCAGTCTCTATTTTTCTTGCAACATTATCGTATGGGCAAGATACGAATGTAAAAAAACTCATCAAACTTGCCGAGAAGGGAGATGTACAAGCACAAACTGAATTAGCTGATGCTTATTTTAAAGGAAAGGGCGTAAGGCGCTCTTATCAGGAAGCCGTAGTATGGCTTGAAAAAGTAGCCGAGACAGGCGATTTAAAAGCACAATACCAGTTGGCACAATGCTATTTTAACGGTAAAGGCATACCAAAATCACCACAAAAAGGAGTGGAATGGCTCACCAAAGTAGCCGATGCGGGTAACCCCGAAGCACAGCGTGAGTTGGCACTATGCTACCGCGATGGCAAAGGCGTAGAGCAATCGAAAGAGAAGTATTATGCACTTATAGAGAAGCACGCTGAGAAAGAGAACCCTGAAGTGCAGTTAGACCTTGCTAAGGCGTACCACTCAGGTGAAGGAGTTACTAAAGATGTGAATAAGGCTAAATATTGGGCAGAACAAGCTTCAAAAAACGGCAATTCAGAAGCTGAGATGCTATTAGCTTCTTGGGCGTATGAAATCAATGCATCAAACCCAGAAGCTATAGAGCGTTTAACCCAAGTGGCAAATAAAGGCAATACCGAAGCGCAAAGAATGCTTGCCGATGCTTACTTAGAAGGTAAAGGCGTAGAAAAATCGGAAGCTAAAGCTATTGAAATGCTTGAAAAAGCAGCCAAAGGAGGCGATGCTGAAGCAATGTACCAATTAGGAAACTTTTACTTCTATGGCAACAGTCCGCTTATAGGGAAATACTACAAGAAAGCGATTAATTACTATACCCAAGCCGCAAACAAAGGCAATGCAGCAGCACAAGCACAATTAGCACTTTGCTTCTACAATGGCATAGGCACCAATGCTTCCCCGAAAGATGCTTTCAGTTGGATACTCAAATCAGTAAATACTAATCCTACTCCTAAAGCGCAAAATAACTTAGGGGTATGTTATGCAGTGGGGATAGGAGCACACCCCTCAAACGCTCAAGCCTTAGAGTCCTTCCAAAAAGCTGCTGAAGCAGGTGATGTAACAGCGCAATATAACTTAGGAAATATGCTTTTGCAAGAGGGACAGTTAGACGTTAAAAAAGGCTTTGACTACCTCGAGAAAGCAGCTGCGGCTAATCATCTTTTAGCGCTTAAGAAATTAGGTGATTTATACTTCAACGGGAAATACACCAATCAATCGTTTGAACGAGCCTTTGAATATTATACTAAGGCTTCTAAACAAACACCTACTCCACAAAAGGAAATGTTAGACTACTTCTACCAAGGACAAGAAGAAGCGTATGCCGATGTGTTATACAATCTTTCACAATGCTATGCCGAAGGTAAAGGAGTGAAGAAATCGATGAGAGAAGCCGGCAAGTGGGCAGTAAAATCAGCTCGGTTTTCTAATAAATACGCTTTTGATTGGCTTAATAAAATAGTTGAAAAGAATGACCCAAAAGAGAGTCCGGAAGTGATATTGGCAGTAGCTGATGGTTATTTCTATGCTAAGGGGACAAGAAAACAAAATGATAAAGCCTTTCCTCTCTATGAAAAATTAGCCAAACAACAAGATAATACCACTGCACAAAAACGTTTGATGGAGTATTATTTTGAAGTAAAGAATCCAGATAAGAACGATGAGAAAGCAGTTTATTGGGCAGAGAGAGTGGCTAAGAAAGGAGATGCTTCTACTCAATTCAGCTTAGGGAAATACTATATGACAATGGTACCCGATGTGAAGCCACAACCGGCAACTCCAGCTCCTAAACCAACACCTAAGCAAACAACTAAAAAGCCAGCAGCTACCGCTACGCCTACTGTTGCTGTTACCTCATCACGCAGTATAGAGCCTAATAGTCCTGAAGCCGAAGCACGTGCTGAGTTACTTCGCAGACAAAGAGGAGGCAAGAGTATTTCTTCTGCCAAACAGCAATATGCTGTGAGAGCAAGTATACGACCTGCCGTAGCACAAAACGCTCCGAAAACACCTATGAAACACCTCAATGAAACCAAGGGGGTACATTGGCTTGCTAAAGCAGCTGAACAAAACAATGTGGAAGCGCTTAATGAGTTAGGCTCTTATTATTTTGAGAAGCAAAACTTTGGTCAGGCATTGGCTAACTTCCAAAAGTCGGCACAACGTGATTACGCTCAAGGACAATACAACTTAGCTAACTGTTATTACAATGGGAATGGTATAGACCGTTCGTATGAGAAAGCCGCTAATTACTACAAATTATCTGCACGTAAGGATTATGCTCCTGCGCAATTCCGTTTAGGACACTGCTATTATCACGGTGAAGGCATAGAACAATCGGATAGTAGAGCTGCCGATTGGTTTGAACAAGCTTGCGATAACGGTGAGAAGAAAGCTTGCGATATGCTGAAAGTAGTTACCGCTAAAAAGTAAACTCTCCTTTTTCAAATAATAAATGCGGAAAGAGCTGTCTTAATAAGACAGCTCTTTTTGTTATTTAGCGAGAGTTTGATGTAAGAGAGGTAATATCCAAAGGGCTAAACTTTGGTAAAGTACTGTAACCGTAAAAGTGTTTGAATATTAATAAATCGTTACATTGAGTTGAGATTATTTTACAGTAAGTGCTACGCTGAATATGCCTGCTACTAATATCAATTTAAGCATATTGTGGAGCAATGCATAATGTTTTTGGTCTTTACTTCGCCAAAGAAGACATACAAAAATACATAAATATATAAGCATAAACCATAGAAAATAGGTTAAATTCCCTATGGAAAAGTAATTGAGCAATACGTAAATAGGTAAGGTGCACAACACGACGCTTAGGGTAATGAGCTTTTTGGAGAAGGACTCTCCATATACTACGGGTATAGTAGCGTAGTTATGAGCCAAATCTCCTTTGATATTTTGTAAATCTTTAATAAACTCCTTGATAAGGATAAGCAGAAAGATGAGTAGGGCGTGTACGAAAATTATCGCCTCGAAGTTGCGGTAATATACAAAGATGGCAAAGAAGGGTATAATAGCTAATATTGCCGAAGTGAGGTTGCCAAAAAATAATAACTTCTTGATACGGTGAGAATAGAGCCACATTGTGAAAATATATCCAGAGAAGAAAATTACTGCTCTGAACGATACATAACTGGCTACAATTACTGAAAGGAAGTTAAGCAAAAAGTAAAGAGTGAGTTTAGTATTTTGACTTACCAGATGGTCTATCATTGTTTTGGTAGGCTTATTGATAAGGTCTTTTTCTTTGTCGTAAAAACCATTGATAATATAGCCCCCTGCGATAGCCAAGGCTCCTGCAATGACGAGCATCAGTAAAGAATCGTCAAAAATTACCTCACGCCAAGGTTTATGTGAAAGCACAAAGATAGCAGCTAAATATTGGGCGAGGCATACTATCATTATATTATAACCTCGTACAACCGAAAAAATCCCGATGAGCTTTAATAAGGTAGTTCTCCTCATTATGCGTATGTTTTGTGCTTGTTAGCCGTTACCTATAGATAGAGAGCCGTTGTCCTACACGAATATTACTACCCTTGATACGATTCCAGCGTTTGAGATTAGAAACTGTTACTCCGTGCCGTGTAGCAATCTTTCCTAAATTATCTCCTTTCTTTACTGTGTATATTGTTTTCTTAGAAGATCTGCCTCCTGCATATTGGTCGCCTTTTACTACTTGAGGGAGAGGTTGCTCACGGTTTGCTTTCTCTTCATTAAGATAAGCATAGATAGCCTCTTCGTTAGCTACAAACTTACCTATCTCGGAAATAGGTAAGCGCACGGCGTAGTTACGACCTTCAACATAAGGGACAACATCTAATTGATAGGAAGGGTTAAAAAACTGAATATCTTTTACGTCCATACCTGTAATATCGGAAATATCTTTAAAAGATATAGCTTGCTTTACGCGGACAGTGTCGGTTTCAAAAACGTGATTAGCGCGCTTTTGAGGTTTGAAGCCGTGTTCTTTGGCATATTCAAAAATATAGAGGGTTGCCAAGAAAGCGGGTACATATCCAGCGGTTTCTCTGGGGAGATAAGGACGCAAATTCCAATAGTTAGTCTTGCCATTGGAACGGCGAATGGCTTTGGTTACATTACCTGGTCCTGAATTGTAAGCGGCGAGTGTTAAATCCCAGTCACCAAATATTTTATAGAGTTCATTTAGGTATTTTGCAGCTGCTTTGGTAGAGCGAATGGGGTCACTACGCTCATCAACATAGTTATTTACTTCTAAGCCATAACCTTTACCTGTACTGTACATAAACTGCCATAAGCCTGTAGCTCCTGCACGCGAACGAGCCTTAGGGTTTAGAGCCGACTCGATAATGGCTAAATACTTCATCTCCAAAGGAATCTTTTGATTACTCATCTCTTGTTCAAACATCGGGAAATAATAATCACTAAGAGTCATTAGGCGCTCTAAAGAAGAACGGCGATTTTTGAGGAACGACTTGATTACCTGTTCCAAGATAGGATTATACTCTACATTGAAAGGAGTTTTCTGGTTAAGTTTCTCTAATCGTTTTTTGAGGACTTCAGTAGGAAGTTCGTCGTAGGTTACATCGGTGGGGGTAGTAGCGATATCTTCACTCATTTGCTCGAATAAATCGGAATTAGAGAGTTCTTTTAGCCATTTTTCATCGTATTTTCTTGCCTTAGGGTTGTCGTTTAGTTTGCGAAGAGCTTCGCGTTTGTTGTTAGCAATAGTTTGATTGATGGTATCTTTGGAGAACGAGCTCTGCGCTTCAACGGATAAACTACCGATTAAAAAACAAAAAAGAGTTCCCAATGTATATTTTTTAAGTGTCATATTATTGTTGAGTGTTTTTTAACTTAGATTTAGCAAGGGGACAAAGTTATTAAAAATATTGAAATGCAACAAATATATAGTTATTTTTTTCAAAATCCTCACTGAATTGATACCAAAAGTGTGCCAAGATTTGTTATTTTTGGGTAAAGGTATTTTTAGATAAGAGGTAGCTTATACAAAACCTATGTTAATTGATATTGGTGATTTTATATTTGATGCCAAAAGAAGAAAAGCGTACTACTTTGTTATAAAAAGTTTGTCAGTTTAAAAAAAAGTATTACCTTTGCCCGCAGAAATCCTCAGAGAGACTATTTGAGGATTTTTTATTTTTATATAAACATAACAACATTAAAAGGATATTATGAAGAAAGTATCATATTACACTGCTGAAGGGCTGAAAAAGCTTCGTGATGAGCTCAATCAGCTGAAAGATGTGGAGCGCCCTCGTGCTTCTCAAGCTATTGCTGAGGCACGTGACAAAGGAGACCTTTCAGAAAACGCTGAGTACGACGCTGCTAAAGAAGCACAAGGTTTATTGGAAATGAAGATTGCCAAACTCGAAGAATTGGTAGCTAATGCCCGCATTATCGATGAATCACAACTTGATGTGAGCAAAGTGCTTGTGCTCTCTACCGTAAAGTTGAAAAATCTGGCTAACAAGATGCAGATTACTTATACCCTTGTAGCAGAAAGTGAAGCCGACCTAAAAGCAGGGAAAATATCGGTAAGTTCGCCTATTGGCAAAGGGCTCTTGGGCAAATCAGTAGGTGAAATAGCTGAGATTAAGGTACCTAATGGCACTCTTAAATTGGAGATTTTAGAAATCTCAAGATAGATAAGAGGTAAGAACATATACTAAATATAGTTTTTTATTACTAAAATATGATTTTACCCCAATCAGAAGATAAACTTGCAACAAAGCAAGATTTAGCGCAGGCTAAATTAGATATCATAAAATGGGTGGTGGGATTATTTATTACTCTTGCCCTTATGATTATTGGTTTATACTTAAAGATTGGCTAAGTCCTAAAACCTGAACTAACAAATAAAAAAAATGAGTATTTTTACAAAAATTATCAATGGGGAAATTCCTTGCTACAAAGTAGCGGAAGACGATGAGTTTATCGCTTTTTTCGATATCAACCCTAATGCCAAAGGGCATACCCTTTGTGTGCCTAAACAAGAAATCAGCTATATTTTTGATATGGATGACGACCATTACTTGCGCTTGATGGCTTTCTCAAAACGTGTAGCCAAAGCTCTTGAAAAGGTAGTACCTTGCGAGCGTATAGGCGTAGCAGTTGTAGGTCTTGAAGTGCCTCACGTACACGTGCACCTCATTCCTATCAGCGAGATGAAGGAAATGACCTTCCAACACAAAGTAAAACTTACTGATGAAGAGTTTAAAGCGCTTGCGCAGAAAGTAAGAGAAGCGTTTTAGCCTTAAAGAAGACAATACAAAAAAGGCTATCAACAATTACAATAAGTTGTTGATAGCCTTTTTTGTTGTAACACGACAAGCAATTAAGACAATAATCCGTCTAATGCATCGGTGTAAGTCTTTTTAGGAGCTACTCCCACTTGGCGACCTACTACCTCTCCATTTTGGAATACCAATACGGTAGGGATATTGCGAATGCCATATTTAGCAGCAAATTCTTGGTTGTTATCCACATCTACTTTGCCTACTACTACTCTACCTTCGTATTCTTTAGATATTTCTTCTACAACGGGAGCGAGCATACGGCAAGGTCCACACCACACTGCCCAAAAGTCTACTAATACAGGCTGGGTACTTTTAAGCACCAAGTCTTCAAAATTTCCATCTGTTATTTCTAATGCCATACTAATATGTTTTTATATTGTAATTAAATTTGAGGCAAAGATACAAACTTTATTAAAAATACAAAACCTCACGGTAATAGTTTTTTGTTATACTACTATAACGTTTGTTATCTGCGCACTGATTGTAGGAACTCTGATAGTTTCTTTTTACCAGATGGGAAAGTGAATTTGGCTTGCAACTGGTAATAGTTTTGAGGGTCGACTACATTAGGATAGGCTTCTTGTGCGATGATGAATTTATTATCGTCAAAAGAAAGTTCTTCCATCAGTTCACCTATTTGCTCAGTGGTAAACGATACGATATTCTTTTGGGCACGGAAGAAAGCCAGCTTATCTTTATCGAAAGTTTCGTCCTTGTACATCTTAAAGAAGTTATTAAAATCACCTTGACGCATCATAGGAGCACCTCCATAGCCTCCACCGTATGAGCGATTCCACACATCATTCCATTGACGACCGTGATAGGAGGGCTGATTGTTGTTCAAGCTAATTTCGTCTAACAAATAGAGTCCTTCGCGTGAAAAGAAGTCCATTATCATACGGGTGTTGTTACGGGGATTGATAGTTACTCGATAAATGAGTGTACGTCCTTGCCAAATGCTGAGTGGTTGCGGGGCAGCTGTTACGTCGAAGAAGCGGTACATACCGGTAGTACTGGTGATTTCTTGGTCGCCTATACTCACTGTAAAGCGGTCGCGTTCAGGAATACGGATAAAGACTTCAGCATAACCGCCGTTATAGTCGTATTCCCAATCGATATTTACTGAGATACCACCACGCCCAATGACAGCGCGCGCTTGTTTGTTTGGATGGTATTCGTTTTGCAACAAACGACCTGCTGAGCCTACTTCTTGTGCCCAGCTTACTGAGGTTAAAACCCCTAAGCAAAGTAATAATAACTTTTTCATAAGTGTATAGTATTTTATGAACTATGTGTAGCGAATTTCGTGCCAAAGTCGTAGCACGACAGGCAAGTTGTAGCACAACAGACGAATCGTAGCACGACAAGCAATTTAAAGCTTTGGTAAAGTTTGCCACGAACTTTCTTCCTTGAGAAAATGCAAAAATCACGGATTTACTTTTTTGGATAATATTAAATTATTAACTTTGCCACAAAATTAGGGACAGAATGAATTTATTAATTTATATTATTGCTTATCCTATTGTTTGGGGGATTTCGCGATTGCCTTTTTGGCTTCTTTACGGAGTATCGGATTTCTTTTATTTTATACTTTATACTCTATTGAAATACAGGGTGAAAGTGGTACGCAAGAACCTCCATACGGCTTTTCCTTTTAAAACAGAAGCGGAACTTAGAACGATAGAACGCAAATTTTACCATCACTTTTGTGATACTTTATTAGAAATGGTGAAATCATACGGAATGAGTGAAAAAGAGATGAAGAAGCGTATGGTGTATCCTAATCTTGAAGTGCTCAAAAAGTATGAAGAAGAGGAGCGTAACATCCTCATTATGTGCAGTCATTATGCCAGTTATGAGTGGTTGTTGTCTTTGGCTTATTTTCTTGAACACAAATCGTATGCGCTTTATACTCCGCTGAGCAATAAGTATTTTGACAGATTGTTACAAAAAATACGAATGAAACACCACAGTTACCTTTTGCCTCGCTATACGGCGCATAGAGAAATGAAAAAACACAAAGATGCGCACGGGGTGTATTGCTATGGTTTTGCTTCTGACCAGATTCCTAATAATAAGAAGAATTATCGACGTCCGTTTTTGGGGCTTAATGTGCCTGTATTTACAGGGGCGGAACGCTTGGGAAAGGCACTCAATACGGTGATTGTATTTGCTAAAATAGAGAAAGTAAAGCGCGGTTATTACCAAACGACCTTTGAAGTATTGGCGGAAAATCCTACTGAATACGTGGATTTTCAGATTACGGATATGTTTTTTGAACGTATCAATAGGCAGATTTATGATAAACCAGAGTTTTACCTGTGGACGCATAATAGGTTTAAGAGAATGCAATAAAAGTTGGAAAATTAGCAAATGAGGTGCGAGTCGCACGGGCTATTAACTTTGGCAAAGTTTGAGATGAAAAAGCGATGAGTTGGGAGTGTTAGGAATATCCGGAAGATATCGAAGAAGTTCGGAAGAAGGAAGAGAGGGATTTTGGTGAAAAAAGGCTGTAAGAAGGGTGGGGTAGCTTATAGAGAGCTTATAGGAAGGCTTATACTAATCTTGGACGATTGGTATAGAAAGGGTATATAAATGGTTGATTCATACTATAATACAACAGCATTAAAAATGTTAAAAACGGGGTTTCGAGGCGAAAGAAAGAGGAAGAGGTGATAGGCCTTAGTCCATAGGCACTAGGAGAAAGTATGAAGGAAAAGGGGAGTGTGGTGACGGGGAAAGTGAAGATAAAGAGGGGATGTATGACGGTTATCATAACTCATTATAGACCATATCTTATTAATTTTTAATCCTTGACTCGTATTATAAAATAATATCTAATTGAATGAAAATTGTAATTATTAAGATGAAAAAGATATTATACTTTGTGTTTTTGTGTTTGATGATGGCTTGTAACAAGCAGGCAAACACTTCAAAAGAAGAAACTAAGCAGGATACTACTTCGGCAGTGCCCGAAACCTCTTACACTGAGTATGTAAACCCACTAATGGGTACGGACTCGAAGTTTAGTTTATCGAATGGGAATACTTATCCTGCTATTGCGGTGCCTTGGGGTATGCACTTCTGGACACCCCAAACGGGCAAAATGGGCGACGGCTGGGCATATCAATATCACGCTGATAAGCTTGTGGGCTTTAAGCAAACCCACCAACCGAGTCCGTGGATTAATGACTATGGGGCTTTTGCACTGATGCCGGTAGTGGGTGACTTGAAAATTAAAGAAGAAGAACGCGCTTCGTGGTTCTCTCATAAGGCAGAAACGGCTCAGCCTCACTACTACAAGGTGTATTTAGCCGATTATGATACATCGGTGGAAATTACGCCTACCAATAGAGCAGCGCAGTTCCGCATTACCTTCCCTGAGAGCGATAAGGCTTATTTGGTTTTAGATGCTTATTTTAAGGGCTCGATGGTGCAAGTGTTGCCCAAAGAACGCAAAATTATAGGCTATGCCCGCAACAACAGTGGGGGAGTACCTGAGAATTTTCACAATTACTTTGTACTTACTTTCGACAAGGATTTTGAGAGTGTACAGACGTGGAGCGACGGCTTTAAGCTGACAAAAAATGCTGAAAGCAAGGGCAAACACACAGGGGCAGTGATAGGTTTCCGCACGAAAAAAGGTGAACAAGTAACCGTAAGAGTAGCTTCGTCGTTTATTTCGCCTGAGCAAGCCCTATTGAACTTGGAAACGGAACTGGGTAATGACACTTTTGAACAGACAAAACAAAAAGCACTTACCCTTTGGGAGAGTGAACTAGGCAAAATACAAGTGGAAGATGAAAATATAGACCATTTGCGCACTTTCTACTCCTGTTTGTACCGTACACTGCTCTTCCCACGCACTTTCTATGAATACAATAAAGAAGGTGAAATGGTGCATTACAGTCCGTATAACGGCAAGGTGGAAAAGGGGTATATGTTTACTGACAACGGTTTTTGGGACACTTTCCGGGCAGTGTTTCCGCTTTTCAACCTGTTGTATCCTGAGATGAATCAACAGATGATGAAGGGATTGGTGAACGCTTATAAAGAATCGGGCTGGTTACCCGAATGGGCAAGTCCGGGTCATAGGGATTGTATGATAGGGTCGAACTCGGCTTCTATCATTGCTGATGCTTACCTGAAAGGGAATATAGACGAGGCTGATGCTGAAATTCTTTTAGAAGCGATGCTGAAGAACGCTACTCAAAACGATGGCAGACCAGTGAAATCGGTAGGGCGTGAGGGGGTGAATTACTACAATAGTTTGGGTTATGTGCCTTATGATGTGAAGATTAACGAGAGTGTAGCCCGCACATTGGAGTATGCTTACGCCGATTATTGCATTGCTCGTATGGCAGAAAAGATGGGTAAGGCGGAGGTTGCTAAACAGTATTACGAACAATCGAAACGCTACAAGAATGTATTTGACCCCGAAACTAAGTGGATGCGAGGCAAGAATAAGGACGGTAAGTTCCAGTCGCCATTTAATCCGCTGAAATGGGGCGATGCGTTTACCGAAGGGAACAGTTTGCACTACACGTGGTCGGTATTTCAGGATATTGAAGGACTTATACAGCTAATGGGAGGCAAAGAGGCTTTTCAAAAGAAGATAGATGAAGTGTTTGAGATGCCACCGCTGTTTGACGATTCGTACTACGGTTTTACCATACACGAAATACGCGAGATGCAACTCATAAATATGGGGAACTACGCGCACGGCAATCAGCCCATACAACACCTTATCTACCTATATAACTACGCTGGTAAACCCCAAAAAGCACAAGCTAAACTACGGGAAGTGATGGAGAAACTCTATACCCCTACGCCCGATGGTTATTGCGGTGATGAGGATAACGGACAGACCTCGGCTTGGTATGTATTTTCAGCCTTAGGTTTTTACCCTGTTACCCCTGCCAGTGATAACTACATACTCGGTAATCCACTGTTTAAAACAGTGAGCTTGCAACTGCCTGAGGGCAAGAAGTTTTTAATAAAGAGTGTGGCTCGCAATTCGGATAACAACTTAGTAGAGTACGTACAGCTCAATGGTAAGAAAATAGAAGGTTTTGAAGTGCCGTTTGGCGCATTTAGAGAGAATGGGACTTTGACGTTTTTCAGGTAATGAATAAATGTGTTAATTTCGTATGCAAAGCTGATGTCGCAAAATATTTATTAAAATATTTGCGCACAAGTATATAAATATATACCTTTGCAATATTAAGCACCAATGAACTATATTATGAAATCAAGTGAATTGCACCGACTTATTACTGAAAATGATTGGATATTGATAAGAGTTTCTGGCAGTCATTATATCTATCAAAAAGGTGATAAAACCTATCCTGTCCCTTACCACGGTAGTAAAGAAGTGGGCAAAGGACTAGAGAAAAAAGTAAAAAAAGAAATGAGACTATCCTAAAAATATTATATAATATGAAAAACATTACTATTATTATAGAGCGCAGCAACGATTTTTATTGGGCTTACGCTGAAAACATAGAAGGCTTAAGTGCAGGAGGTGAAACCGTACAAGAAGTCAAGGAAGGTGTTTTGGAAGCGATTGCTTTACAAAAAGAGCTCGGTAATTTTCCTTATACTGATTATCAGCTTACTTATAAATACGACACTGAAAGTTTGTTGCAATACTTTAAAGGAGTAATAAGTAATCCTGCTTTTGAACGCATTACAGGTATCAATCAGAAACTGATACATCAGTACGCTGTAGGACTCAAGAAGCCTCGTACTGCCCAACGTCAAAAAATACAAGAGGGCTTACATAAATTAGGGGAAGAATTGCTTAGTGTACAATTATAATTAGCAAATTTGGTACGCTCTTTGATTTACAGACAGTAGTTTCATCAAAACCATTGTTTAGTAATGAGAATCAAGCATTTTTTATCAGCAACAGCTTTACTACTTCCCTTACTGCTAACCGCACAGAAATCGGTAGTGCCAGAGGTGAAGGTAGTGAATGAGCGCAATGCCAACCCGATGGTATTGCAAGACCTTTCAGTAGATATATTAGTAGTAGGACAAATGGCTGTTACTACTATGGAAATGACCTTCTACAACCCCAACACCCGCGTAATGGAAGGCGAGTTTCAGTTCCCGCTTTCCGACGGACAGCAGGTGTCGCGCTTTACCTTAGATATCAATGGCAAACTGTGTGAAGGTGTGGTGGTAGACAAAGCCTTAGGGCGCAAAGCCTTTGAGGATATTGTGCGCAGGGGTGTAGACCCTGGTTTGTTAGAAAAAACAGAGGGCAATAACTTCAAAGCCCGCGTGTATCCTATGCCTGCCAAAGGTACTCGCCGTGTACTCATTGCCTTTGAACAAGAACTACACGAACGAGGCGGACAAGATTACTACTTCTTGCCTATCACGGCTAACGTAACCCTTAAAAACTTCAAGGTGCGTACTGAGGTAGTATCACGTTTTGTAAAGGCAGATATTCAGAACAGTCTGCAATTAGACTTCAAACAAGCGCGCAATAGTTATATCAGTGAGGTAAGCAAGCAAAATTTCACGCTCAACCAGAACATTGCACTTACTTTCCCGAAAATAGAGAAACCACAAACCATTAGCGCTACCCAAGGCAGTAAAAGCTATTTTTATGGCAATATAGTTTTGAGCGATACCAAAGCTAAAAGTAGCCCCACTCCTAAGGAAATAGGACTCTTATGGGACGCATCGCACTCAGCAATCCAACGCGATAGAGCAAAAGAGTTTGCTTTCTTAGATGCTTATTTTAAGGAACTCAAAGACACTAAGGTAGTGCTTAGTACTTTTAATATTCGTTCTGCTAAACCGCTTACTTTTGAGGTGAAAAACGGCAATTGGCAAGCACTGAAATCGCATTTAGAAAGTTTGCAATACGATGGTGCTACCGATGGTAATGCTATTGATTTCAACCTCAAAACAGATGAAATATTACTTTTTAGCGACGGTATTTTTAACTTTGGCAGTAAAGAATTTTCTGTAAACGAAGTAGTGAAACAAGCTAAAACTCCTATAACAGTGGTCAATGCTTCGGCGGTTGCCAATACTCCAAAAATGCAATACCTCGCCAATGCTACGGGTGGTAACTTTATAGATTTGACCACCCTCACTACTGAGCAAGCAATAAAAGTAGCACGCACTGTACCTTTCCAACTGCTGAATATAGAAGTGAAAAGCGGTAAAGTAGCCAAAATCTTCCCGCAGAAAGGAGCTACTATTAGCAAAGGTAATTTCACCCTTGCAGGTGAATTGCAAAGCGAGGAAGCAACCTTAGTCCTTAGTTTTGGTTACCCTAAAAAGGTAATGATGCAAAAAGAAGTAAAATTTGTAGCAAACCCCGATGCTTCTGAAGGTGAGTTCAACCTTTTGCGCCGTATATGGGCAGAGAAGCAAATTGCACAACTGCAACGAGAAGGTGTTGAACAAAAACAAATAGATGCGGTAGGACGTGAGTACGGCATTGTAACCGAAGGCAATTCGCTGATAGTATTAGAAACCGTAGAAGATTATGTACGTTACCACATTATGCCACCTACCGAATTACAGCAGGAGTACTCCAAACGCTTAGCAAATGAGCAAAAGCAAAAAGAGGATACTGCTAAACGTATTTTGGATAGAGTCGTAGAGCAATCGGAAAAGCAAAGTAAATGGTGGCATACCGAATATCCTGTGAAAGGCACTGAACCTAAGAAAAATGTTAATAACTCTAATGATACTCCTGTAAGAATAAGAGGGGTGGCTTCTGGGGTAGCACAAGAAGTTAGAAGTGAGGAGGTTGCTGCTATAGAAGCTGACGAAAGTGCAGAATTAAATGAAGTAGTTGTAGTAGGTTATTCTCCACAAAGAAAAGCAGCTATGACGGGAGCTATAAATAGTAGAGTTGCTGATTCTCCTAGTGGTAACACTACTGCTAAAAAAGATGTTTCTTTATCACGCAAACCAGCAAGTCCTGTTCCTGTACCTGCCTCAAAAATAGAGCTCAACGCCTATAACCCCGATACCCCTTATTTAAAGGTAATGGAGTACACTGAGGAAGCAAAAGCGGTAGAGACCTATTACAAACTCAAAAAAGAATACGGTAACACACCTTCCTTTTATGTAGATGTAGCCGACTATTTCTTCAAGAAAGGTAATCGTGAGCAAGCTATCTTGGTGGTTTCCAATTTGGCAGAGCTCGGTTTAGACGACCCTCAGTTGTTGCGTATGTTAGGCTACAAGCTCAGCAACTACAATGCTAAGAAAGAAGCGGTATGGGTATTCCGTAAGGTGGTAACTCTGCGTGAAGAAGAACCACAGTCTTTTCGTGATTTGGGCTTAGCACTTGCCGACGATGGTGCCTATAACGAAGCCGTGAAAAACCTTTATAAAGTAGTTACAAGCGAGTGGAGCAGTCGTTTTGGCGATGTACAAATCGTAACAATGAACGATATCAATAGCCTCGTCGCACGCCACAAGGGTATAGACGTGAGTTATATCGACAAGCGTTTGCTCAAAAAAGAACCCGTAGATGTGCGAGTAGTGCTCAGTTGGGATACTGATAGCTGCGATATGGACTTATGGGTAACCGACCCCAAAGACGAGAAGTGTTACTACCAAAACACTCTTACTTACCTTGGAGGTAAAATCTCACGTGATGTTACTCAAGGCTACGGACCTGAAGAATTTATGCTCAAGAAAGCTGAAAAAGGCAAGTACAAAGTGCAAGTGGATTACTTTGGCACTCGCTCACAAAAGCAACTGATGCCTGTGAACTTGCGTATTACTTTCTATACTCACTATGGTACGCCTCAGCAAAAACAGCAAGAAACCACGGTACGCCTCAGTAATGCTAAGGAGGTGATTGAAGTAGGAAGTTTTGAATTTTAATGTTAATGCTTAATAATTAAAGATAAAAGGCTGTTCAGTAAATGCTGAACAGCCTTTTCCATTATGAAGTTGTAAAAATAAATTAATAATTAAAGGTCTACGGGGTAAGATTGGTGACCGAAACGAAGCCCAAAGAAGAAGTTAAACTCTTTAGCTGAGCGGGTAAGCACATTGCCTAAAATAGTGCTTGACCCTAATACTAATGGGCCTAAGCGCAAGGCAATTCCCACATTAGCTTTTGATATTTGGTTGTATGAAATAGGCAAATAAGCCCCAAAACTATTAGTATCGTAGTGAGGAGTGAGTGAAAGCTCATTGGCATAAGTAGCGTTGTAAAGCTCTTTGTCCTTTGTAGAAGCAATATTCACTTGTCCTGATAAGTTCAAGTAGAACGCATCAACTACGCGATAATCGGCGCTGAGGTTAAAAGTAGAAGGTAGTGATGACCTCAATTTAGAGCCTGTAGCCTTTGTTCCATCAAAGTGATTCTTTAAATTCTCTTCTGATAGGTCATCTATGCTTAAAGTCGTACTTTGGGTAGAAGGCATTTTGTAGCGGTAAGAGTTCTTATTGGCAGTGTATTGTAAACGCCCGAGATCCATTAGCGAAATCCCTACACGCAAATCGTGAGGATTGTTGTGGCAACGAGGACAACCGTCCTTGCGAAACTCATACGTAGCTCCCAAATCGAAAGCCAAAGTAGTAGCTTCTGAACTAAAATACAACTTGTTTACCTTTACATTGTCGAAATCAACCAAGTCCATTCCACCATTAAGCACTTCCAAAGTACCGTTAGCCGATTGGATATTCAAGTTTACTTTGTCCTTATCAGTGTCAGGCGTTAGTGTAGCCGAACCTTCAAAGTCTTTAAAACCTACGTAAACATTACCAGAGCCTTGTACCAATTTAGCACTTGCTCCTACTTTCACCGTGTTAGTACCGTCAAAATACACTTCACCTGACCACGAGAAACCTACTTCCGAAAAAGCATTTACCACTATCTCTTGGTCGTTAAGGTTCACTTGGTAAGGGGTTTTGAGTTCCAATTTATCTAAATCACTAACAAATGATTGTAACATTTTTGCATCTATGTTACGTACATTGCCCAGAAGGCGCACACGAGAGAAAATCCCTACTGTATGCTGGTCGTTTATCTTCACAAAAGCCGAGGGCCCTAACACATCAACGTTTATCTTCGCTTTGATATTGTTATAACCAAAAATAGCATTCTGGGTATCAACGCGTGTGTACTCGTTAAAGCTATCAGTGATATTAGGCGTGAGTTTAATAGCGTTGTTGCCAAAACCAAAGTTCACTGTAGCAATATTAGCGTCCCAAGAACGCTTACTACTAATCATATTCGCAGGATTAGAAGTTACAGGAAAAATACCCGAATAATTGCTTTCTCGAAGCCCTGCATACGATTGCTGAGCTTCCACTGCCATTGTTGTTAGAAACAATGCTGATAAAATTACTTTTTTCATTCTATAAAAAACACTTGTTTAAATTGCGCGGCAAAAGTACAATATTTTATCAAATAACAAATAAAGAAGGTCAAAATTATTTGTAGAATTAATTTATAATCGTTATCTTTGCCCTTTCTATACTGCCATTTACCGCTGAGCTACCTCTTTAAAAACCATATACAATCTTGTCTGCTTTGCATAGTTCACTACCTGAGTTTCGTTTTAGTTTCGTTTCACCTATGCTTTTAGTAGAGCATACATTCGTCTTTTCTATACCAATCTTCCAAGATTCGTATAAGCTTCCTATATCTAAGTGCTGATTATCAAAGGTGTTCGTTACTTAAACATAACCTATTAACGGAAGTTTACGAAAGTTATAATACATAAATCGTAATCTTTATTTTGTAGAAGATTTTAAAATTGTTATTTCTTATGAAAAAGATAATTCTCGTAGGATTGAGCCTTCTTGCGCTCTCCTGTCGCACCACACAAAAAGTAGCGCAATCTTCCTCTTCTGAAGAAGAAATGCTTAAAAATATTACGCATAATCTTATTATTAGCTATCAAAATCAAAAAACATTGGTTCATTTGAAAAAAGAAGTACAAAAATATGGTGCAGAGATGCTTTATGAATACAAAATTATCAAAGGAATAGCTATCAAAGTACCCCAAGATAAAGATATTCGTCAGGCAAAAGCCTATTTTTCTAATCTTAAAGGCGTAACAAATGTGGAATACGACCAGATAAACCATATTGACCATTAATCACTAATCATCAATCATTAAAAGCTAACTTTAACAAAAGATTAACGCCTCACGACACTTGTCTATAAAATTTTTTAGTGTACTTTTGCACTGTAAAAGCAGACCTCACAACGCCACAAAAACAAGGAAGTGTTTTTTGCAAACGCTTCCTTTTTAGTGTATTATTTTTAATAAAATTATCTCTCAGACCTATCCGACCTGTTTGATAACTAAAACCTCTAACATCTAAAATAACAAACATTATGAATAAAATCTTTTTAGTAGCAACCGCTATCGCAATGGTAGCTTGTAATAATGGAAACCAACAGCAACAGCGACCACAAGGTGCTGTGCCTTACCCTGTAATTATCGTAGGAGAACAAAATACCGTATCTAACCTTTCTTACCCTGTGAATATCGAAGGCGTGGTGAACAGCGCCGTACAAGCCAAAATATCAGGCTATATTACCAAAGTATTGGTAGACGAAGGTCAGGTGGTTACCCAAGGGCAACCGCTCTTCAAGTTAGAAACTCAAACCCTTAACCAGTCAGCTGCTTCAGCCAAAGCTGCCGTAGAGGTTGCTAAGGTAGAGGTAGATAAACTCGTGCCTTTGGTACAGAAAAACATTGTGAGCCCTATCCAGCTCGCCACAGCCAAAGCCAACTTACAACGCGCCCAAGCTACTTATAACGAGGTAGCCAGCAACATTGGTTTTGCCGTAGTAAAAGCACCAGTAAACGGCGTGGTAGGTGCGATTAACTACCGCGAAGGTGCTTTGGTAACTGCCAATAACACTGTGCTCACTACCGTATCCGACGTGAAAGAGGTGTATGCCTATTTTTCAATGAACGAAAAAGAATACCTCGATTTCTTAGACAATACCCAAGGCAAAACCACTGCCGAGAAACTCAAAAACTTACCTGAGGCTTCTTTGGTGTTAGCTAACGGACAAGAATACGCCGAGAAAGGCAAAATACAAGCCGTAACCGGACAAATAGACCCTACTACCGGTAGCATACAATTTCGTGCTACCTTCCCTAATCCTAACAAGTTGCTTACCAATGGCAACAGTGGGACTATCAAGATACCACAACATTTTAGTAACTCACTTGTAATCCCCGAAGTTGCTACCTTTGAGCAACAAGGAAAGGTATTTGTGTACAAAGTAGAGAACGACACCCTCAAACAAGCTATCATCACCCTTAAAAGCCGCGCCGATAACTATGCTGTGGTAGAAAGCGGACTTAAAAACGGTGATGTCATTCTCGCGCAAGGACTCAATAAAGTGCGTACGGGTACTGTTATCAAACCTCAACCTATCTCAATGGATAGCCTTGTCAAGAAAATACAACCGATATTTTAGTGAAGACTGAAAAGTCGCCTTTGCATCGTAAACCTTGCTAAAATTTTAGTGCTTACCGTGCTACGATTTGCTTGTCGTGCTACGACCTTTGGCAAAAGTCTATGTTAAATATTAATTGTCAATTGAACATTACTGTATGAACAGAATCATTTATAAATCACTGGCTATAGTAACCATAGCCCTTACCCTTACCGCTTGTGCAGGACGCAAAACCTATGAACGTCCACAAGCCATAGACGAAAAACTCTTCCGTACTGAAAGCCCCGCTACCGATGCCCAAAGTGATGCTACCCTTTCGTGGCGCAATATCTTCACCGATCCGCTCTTGCAACAACACATCAGCAAGGCACTTTCCAATAACCTCGATGTGCGTATAGCGATGCAAAATGTAGTTTCAGCACAAGCCTACCTCAAACAAAGTAAGGCAGCTTTTATTCCTACCCTCTCGGTGGGAGCTAACTATACTCGTAGCACCTCATCATTAAATGCTGGAGGTGGTGCTCCCGACCGTACTTACAATAATCTATTCGATATCACGGGTAACGCTTCGTGGGAAGCCGACATTTGGGGCAAGCTATCCGCTCAAAAACGTGCTTCTTATGCCTCTTATTTAGCAACTTTGGAAGCCCAAAAAGCAGTACAGTCCGAAGTGGTCGCTACCTTAGCAACGGCTTATTACCAACTGTTGATGCTCGATGAACAGAAAAAAGTACTCGAACAAACTATTGAGTTTCGCACCAAAAGTTTAGAAACTACCAAACAACTCAAAAAAGCAGGTTCTACTACCGAAGTAGCGACCAAACAAATCGAAGCACTCGTGTACAACGCACAGGCGCAACTTATTACCATTAACAATAGCGTTTGGGCATTAGAGAATACCATCTGTGTACTCTTGGGTGAAGAACCTCATACGATAGAGCGAAGCACGCTTGCTGAGCAACAATTCCCCACACAGTTTCATCAAGGGTATGCGGTAAGTCTGCTCGAAAATCGTCCTGATGTGGCACGTGCCGAACTGAACTTGCGCAACGCCTTTGAACTTACGAATGTAGCGCGTTCCAATTTTTATCCTACGCTTACTCTTTCCGCTCGTGGAGGTATCAGTAGTACCGAACTCGATACTTGGTTTTCTGCTAAATCGATGTTTGCTAACTTTATAGCAGGATTGGCACAACCTATCCTCAATCGCCGACAAATACGCACCCAATACGAAGTGCAGAAAGCTGCTCAAGAAACCGCTTTGCTGAATTTCAAGAAAGCAATTCTTTCAGCGGGCAAAGAAGTATCCGATGCAATGCGTCAATTTAGTTCGCAAGACGAGTTCATTCAGCTTAAAACCCAAGAAATGAAAGCCTATCAAGATGCCACCGACTATTCCAAACAACTGTTCGATAGCGGTATGGTGAATTATTTAGAGGTCATTACAGCCGAAGTAAACCGCCTCAATGCCGAGCTTAGTGTAGCCAACGCACAGTTTACCCGTATGCAGTATGGCATTACCTTATATAAAGCCCTTGGTGGTGGCTGGAGGTAGGGGCGAATGGCTGTTCGCCCAACACTTTAGCAAAGTTTTAAACTTTGTCAAAGTCGCTATTTGACTCGTCTGACCGGTCTGATTCATCCGATAAGCCCTATAAATAACAAAACACTATGACAACAATAGAAAACATTCAAGAATTAAACGACCATTTACAG
>NZ_KB291484.1:0-4965 GCF_000318315.2 Capnocytophaga sp. oral taxon 324 str. F0483
CCCCGTTTTTAACATTTTTAGCCTTGTTGTATTACATTATAAATCAACCGTTTATACACCCTTTCTATACCAATCGTCTAAGATTCGTATAAGTTTCCTATAAGCTCTCTATAAGCTAACCACACCCATTTTACCTCTTACCTTTTGCCTTCTACCTCAATACTCCATTCCGAACCTCTCCGTTTTCTTCCGAATCTCTCAACCCTCCACATTTGCTAATTTTTCCCCCCATTCGTATGGCTCACCCTGCCCGTACAGCTCGCACGGGGTTGCAACCAATGGCATAAAACATAAATAGTAATAATATATATAATATATTTTATTTATATTTGATTGTTAAACACTGTATATAAATTGTTTATATATTTTTATTCCTAAAAATCTTTTACTTCCCACACTATTTCCTCTTGGTCATTTACATTGCCTACTAACAATTGTCCTTTTTTGAGCGTTCCTGAAAGTATCATTCGTGAGATAGGTCGGCGCAAGTAGTTGCGTATAGTACCCGCTACTTGTCGGGCGCCGTACTTAGGAGTGAAACCTTTAAAGGCCAACGCTTTCTTAGCCTCTTCGGTAAGCGTAATATCCATATTTTGGGCTTGCAAGAGTTTTCTAAATCCTTTAAACTGTATGTCAAATATTTTTAAAAGCATTTCTTCTTTAATAGGAGAAAAAGGTACTATTTCCGAAAGACGCGCCAAGAACTCAGGGCGGAAGTAACGCCCCATTATTTCCATCATCTGTATAGTGGTAGGGTGTCGCCCTTCGCTCATTTCTTGGGCTATCCAATCGCTCCCTACATTCGAGGTAAAAATGATAATCGCATTCGAAAAATCGCCCTCTTTGCCCAAGCGGTCGTGCAGTTTCCCCTCGTCCATTATCTGCAAAAAGATATCGTAAACCGAGGCGTGTGCCTTCTCAATCTCATCAAAAAGTACTACCGAATAAGGTTGTTCTCGTATTTTGTTCACCAAAAGTCCACCTTCTTCATAGCCCACATATCCTGGAGGCGCTCCATAGAGCAAGGCAGCTGAGTGTTCTTCTTTAAACTCCGACATATCAAAGCGTATCATCGCCTTTTCGTCGTTAAAAAGGGCTTCTGCCAATGATTTGGTAAGCTCTGTCTTCCCTGTTCCCGTAGGCCCTAAGAAAAAGAAAGAACCAATCGGTTGCCCTTGTTTGTTCATTCCGCTACGCGATTCCAAAATAGCATCAGTCAGCGATTTTATGGCGTGATCTTGCCCTACAACGCGCTGTTGTAAGACTTGCTCCATTTGCAGTAATTTTTCTTTTTCACCTTCTTGTATTTTTCCTACGGGTATATTAGTTTTTGCCGCCACTACACTTGCTAAGTGTTCTTCTTCTACTTTTTGTATGGGTTTCTTTGCAAACGCTTCTATTTGTGAGGCTATGGTGTTAAGGGTTTCCCAAACGGTAGCACTATCAGTATTTTCGTCTATCTTTACGTCTTGGTTTAAAAAGCCTTTTACAATAGGGCTCAACCCTACCGAAAAATCTCTCCACACCTCTGATAGCTCTTTTAAGAAATCGTCATCTGTGAGGTCTATCCGTTTTTCCTCTAATTCTTTGAGTTGTTGCAATAGCGAAAGATGGTCAGTAGTAGCAGCTTCATTAGTCATTTTTACAGCCGACATTGTGCGGTCGAGCAAATCAATAGCTGAGTCTGGCAAACGGCGGTCTTTTACGTATCTTTTAGCCATCGTTACGCATTTGCTTAGGGCTTCATCGCTTACGTCTAATTTGTGGAATGCTTTGTATTTTTCAAGAGAAAAATGCAACATAGCGGTAGCGTTTTCGGCAGTAGGCTCTTCAATCGATAGGACTTCAAACCTACGGCTAAAAGCGTGGTCGGGTTCAATGAGTTTGCGGTACTCATCGGTAGTGGTTGCCCCTATAACGGTAAGATTTCCTTTAGAGAGTTCGGGTTTTAGGATATTGGCGGCTCCTGCATTGCCTTGTTTAGGGTCTAATAGCGTGTGTATTTCGTCTATAAAAAGAATTACCCTATCCATTTGGCGAAGCTCTTTGATAATGTTTTTCAAACGGTCTTCTATTTCGCCTTTATAAGTAGCTCCTGCTATCAAGGCTCCGTTGTCTAATTCCCAAACAGTAGTTTCAGAAAGGAAAGAAGGTACTTTTTCATTGATAATATCGTAAACAAGTCCATCAACAATAGCTGTTTTTCCTACTCCCGAATCGCCTATAATCATCACGTTGGGCTTGCTATGTCTACCTAATATTTCAAGCATTTGCCTTGTTTCCTTATTTCTCCCTACAATAGGTGATAAGTTTTGCTCACGAGCTTGGGCAGTTTTATCAATACAGTATTTTAGTAAGTTTGTAAGCGGTTGAGAAGTAGTACCGCTGTTTTCTTGACCCTCAGACTGCTGAAGTACCTGCAGAGGAATATGGTCTCCTTGTAAGAAGAAGTCTAATATTTCTTTTTCGCGTATGGGAAAAGATTTAAGCTGGTCGGCAGAGAAGCCTACTTCAGGCTTTGCTAAGGCGCAAAGAGTGCAAATAGGATTGATTTGCAACAAACCTAATTTGAGGCGTACATTATCCGCTTCTTCGAAAACTTTAGGTATTTTTTCATCAGCATCTACTTCGGTAACGCCGGCCAGTCGCTCGCATTCTTCCATTCGTATTTCAGCCCATTCCTCCAAGAAAAGAGCATCTTTACCTAATGAAACTACAAAGCTACCTAAACCTACTTCTTTATGTAGTAATGCTTTGAGCAAATGTGCAGGGGTATAATATTTATTGCCGTATTCTCTGGCAGTAGATTTAGCTATTCTAATAGCCGATTGTACTGATTCGTCTAAGTTTAAAAAATCCATTGTTTTTCTATTTTATACAGAGGCAAATGTACAAAAAGAAATTAAAATACATTATAAAACTCCCACTAAAAGAATTGTAAACACATTATAAAACTCCTACTATAAAATGTAATCTGCTGTTTTATATGTTCTTATTAGCTTCTGAAACTATTTTTTCTATCTTCTTTTTAAGGGCATTTATCAAGTATCCTTTTCTATTACTTATAATTTTCCCCTTTCTTTCATATTCATTCATTTTAGCTTTAATTGTTGCACACTCATTTAGCAAATCAGAAACAGCATTTATATCTTTAAAAGTTTCTATATTCTTGCGTAATTCTATTTCTGTAAAACCAAAGTTTTGGGTTAAATAATTTACTTCTTCTTTTGATAAGGAAAATCTTGAAGATATTTTCTGATTTAAACCACGGCGTTCCAAATCAGTATCCATATACTGAGGCTGGTATTTAGGAGTAAAAGTTATAGACACAATCTTTCCTCCTCTTCCTTTTCTATTAAGTTCAAAATCAAAAGTATAAGGGCTATATCTGTCGAGTTCTTTTTTAGCAGCATTTATGACATCTCTTATAAAATCTTTTGTATACTTGTACTTATCTGTAATATTAAACATTCCCTTAATTTGCTCAACAGTAAAAGTTATAGGTTTTTTCTGATTACTAAATATCTCATAGAAACGCATTGCATAAACACTTTCAAAACTCATCGCTGTTTGAAGTTCATATTTTCTATATCCTTTTGAAAAGTCCATAAATACTGATGCTATGAAAGGAGATAACCTAAAACTAACCATTCCTGCCTTTTTATCTATAACAGGACGCTCAATGAGATTAAAAGCTCTAAAAACATTATTGTCCTCAGTTTTTATTTGTTTTTGGTTAAGTGCCAACAGGGCTTTCTTAGCGATACTATGATTGTTGTCTTTTTCGTCTTTCAAAAAACTCTTTGTAGGCATTTGTATATCAACATCCCCAAAAAGATTGTTCTGAACGTTATAGCGTTCATTTAATTTTTTTCCTTCAGTTAATTCTTGCATAAGCTCTATAATACGGTATAAAATACGTTTTTCATATACGTTATAATCATACTTAGCCGTAGTAAGAATATATGATTGTACTAGCTCTTTATTATTATTTTCTTCCATATTATTTATAGGTTATTTTGCATTATAAAACTCCTATTTTACTAATAGATGGGGCAAAGATATATAAAAAGTAGGAGTTATAAAAATAATTCTCCTACTTTTTGAAAAATACATTATAAAACTCCTACTAAAAGAATATGTCTACATTATAAAACTCCTACTATTCATTATAAAACTCCTACTATTTACATTTTCAATACCTCTTAATCCATTTCTAGTAAAAGGTTTAAAGCATTCTCCATTTTTAATTGATAAGTATCATAATAAGTTATGATATTTTTTTAATACAATCAAGAGAGTTTAAAGGTAAAATTCATTTTTTTTAACAAAAAACAATACGTCATAGCAAGGAAGAAAAAATCATCTCATAAAGCGATAAAAACAAACTGGGCGCGCAAAAATTTATTTTTTCTAATATCTAATATTATAAATTCGTATGATATAACGGAGAGTTAAAAAGAACTTAGAAACTTAGCAAGGTGTGTTTTTGTCCCACAAAAACATCAATTGCATAAACCAATTGAAAACAATTAAGTATATTTGAAAAATTTGCAAGCTCACTTTTCATTCAAAAAGATATTTTCTATCTTTATTGAAAATAATTTCTTTATTGTTATTATAATCCATATAATTTTTAGTACTTCCCTCTCTAAAAATATGTTCCTTATTAGGGTGCTCTTTCTCTTCAAAAGTATGTTCTAATCCTAATACGTGCATCAGTTCGTGGGGTATTTTCATAAATTACCCCCTTTCTACTTTTAAAATTCTTCCATTATTTTTGTCTATATATAATGAGCGCCATCTATAACGCTTATTTTTATAGCTAATTTTCCATACTTCTTTTCCTTTATACTTATCTTTACATAATTGAAAAATAGGATTTTTTCTATAATAGTTATCTCCTGCATATTTTTTAGCAATAGCAAATACTTGAAAAGCACATATTTTCCACCCCTCATCGTG
>NZ_KB291485.1:0-54000 GCF_000318315.2 Capnocytophaga sp. oral taxon 324 str. F0483
TTCATTCTTTATCTGCCCGTGCGGCTCGCACCGTTCATTGTTCGTCTTACTTTTCCATTATTATACTCCCTCTCCTTGGGAGAGGGTTGGGGAGAGGATATTCTGTCCGCTGATTCTTCGTTAGAGGTTTAGAGGAAATTTTATTAATCATTTTTGTTCAAATTCTACACCCAAGCTATACTTCTTTTACTTCACTAATTTAGTGTGTTTTATCTAAAATGCTAATTTTCAAATTTGCTAATTTGCTAATTTCTCTCTATTTTTGCATTCTTATAAAGTCTTATAACGAAAAAATGGAGCAGATAAGTGTATTCGATATGCTAAAAATAGGGGTAGGTCCTTCCAGCTCTCACACTTTGGGTCCTTGGCGTGCTGCTGAGGCTTTTCTCAAAGAATTGAGAGAGAAGCACCTCCTAACCCGCACAACCAAAGTGCACGTAGATTTATATGGCTCACTCTCTCTCACAGGCAAAGGTCACGCTACCGATTTGGCAGTAATGTTAGGTCTCAGTGGTGCCGACCCTGAGTATGTGCCTATTGAGAGTTTAGACGTGATTATTACGGCTATTACTAATAATCAAGAGCTCTATTTGGGCAATGAGAGCATCATTAGCTTCAATCCTAAGGAAGACATTATTTTCAATAGAGATTTTTTGCCTTTTCACCCCAATGGGCTTACTTTTACAGCTGAAGGCGAGGGGTTCAGTTATGTTTCTACTTTCTACTCAGTAGGGGGTGGTTTTATAGTAAAAGAAGGAGAACAAGCAACAGCCAAGGAAGATACTCAGCGAAATTTCCCTTTCCCTATTGATAAAGCTGAGCAACTCATTAGCTATTGTTGTCAAGAAGGAAAGAAAATATCCGAAATCGTCTATGAAAACGAAAAAGCCTTGCGTACTGAGGAGCAAATCCATAGCGAACTGATGCGTATATGGCATACAATGTTGGAATGTACTTATATAGGTTGTCATACCGAGGGTGTACTTCCTGGCGGTTTACACGTGCGCCGTCGTGCTTATGATATCCACAAGAACCTCATAGGGGTAGTCACCTACGATAGTCCAGAGAATTGGCTGAACTCTATCAAGAAAACGAATATCAAGTTTCGCGAAATCCTTAAATGGGTAAGTTGTTTTTCGCTAGCAGTTAATGAAGTGAATGCTTCGTTGGGGCGTGTAGTTACGGCACCTACCAATGGTAGTGCAGGGGTGATTCCCGCCGTGTTACTCTACTACATAACTATCGAAAACCAACAAGCTACCGAGGAGCAAATTCAGCAATTCTTATTGGTAGCGGGCGAAATAGGCAGTCTCTTCAAAAAAGGGGCAACCATTTCAGCAGCTATGGGCGGTTGTCAAGCCGAAATAGGTGTATCTTCCGCAATGGCGGCAGGTGCGCTCTGCGAACTCTTGGGTGGTTCTCCTGAGCAGGTACTCATCGCTGCCGAAATAGCAATGGAACACCACTTGGGGCTTACTTGCGACCCTATTGGCGGATTGGTGCAAATCCCTTGTATCGAGCGCAATGCTATGGGGGCAATCAAAGCAATTAACGCTGCCGAATTGGCTATCGAAACCGACCCTAAGAATGCGAAAGTACCCTTAGACAAGGTTATCAATACTATGTGGCAAACTGCCAAAGATATGAACTCTAAATACAAAGAAACCTCAGAAGGGGGCTTAGCGGTAGCTGTAAATATGGCCGACTGTTAATCTAACAACTAATAACTAACAATTAATGACAATAAACTGTAAAGGAGAACTCCTCTCTATGGATACCCCGCGAGTGATGGGAATCCTCAATCATACCCCCGACTCTTTCTACGAAGGAAGTCGTGTAACCGAAAAAACGCTCTTACAACGCGCAGAAATAATGCTCGCTCACGGCGCAGATTTTATTGATGTGGGTGGTTATAGCACCCGTCCCAATGCACCCGAAGTCTCACAAACCGAAGAACTCAGTAGAGTAGTGCCCGTAGTGCGCTCTTTGGTGCAACATTTCCCCGAGATACGTATCTCGGTAGATACTTTCCGCAGTGAGGTAGCACGCCAATCGCTCTTAGAAGGAGCTTGTATTATCAACGATATTTCTGCCGGACTCTTAGATGAGCAGATGTTGGCTACAGTAGCGCAATTTCAGGTGCCTTATATTGCGATGCACCTCGTAGGTACACCCCAAACAATGCAACAGCACACCGATTATAAGGATATCATCAGTGATATGCGCTACTATTTTTCTGAGCGCAAAGCCAAAGCCTTGCAAGCGGGGATTAACGATTTTATAGTAGATGTAGGCTTTGGTTTCTCTAAAACCTTAGACCAAAATTATGAAGTGTTGAAGCACTTAGAGCTATTCCATAGCTTTGGTTGTCCGCTATTGGTAGGTTTTTCCCGCAAGTCGATGTTGTACAAATTGTTAAACACTGACCCTGCTGGTGCGCTGAATGCTACGACAGTAGTCAATACCATAGCCCTGATGAAAGGGGCACACATTTTGCGGGTACACGATGTAAAAGAAGCTAAAGAATGTGTAACACTCTTTGAAAAAATACAATGAAACTATTCGATATTTTAGACTTTACAATCGTCGATGCGATTGACATAGTGTTGTTTGCAGCCCTCTTGTACTACCTCTACCGATTGATTCGAGGCACGGTAGCCATTAATATTTTTATGGGTATTGTGATTATCTACTTGATATGGAAGATTACCGAAGCTTTGCAAATGCAGTTGCTCAGTAGTATATTAGGTCAGTTCATTGGGGTAGGAGTCTTCGCACTGATAGTTGTATTCCAGCAGGAAATACGTCGCTTCTTGCTCACCATTGGTTCTACCAATATCACTGCACGCAACAAGCTACACCGTGCTTTTCACTTCTTCAAAGAGAAGGAAATTCTGCTTAATATTGAGAGTTTGATAAATGTATGTCAGAAGTTAGCCAGTACCAATACAGGGGCACTTATTGTTTTGGAACACAATATGCCTCTCGACTTTGTAACCCAAACTGGCGACAAGGTGAATATAGAGTTCTCCGAGCCTATTATCGAAAGTATCTTTTATAAGAATAGTCCGCTACACGATGGAGCCATCGTGATAAAGGGTAATCATATTATAGCTACAAGAGTAATACTGCCTGTTGCAAGTGAAATCAACTTGCCTAAACGCTATGGTTTGCGTCATCGTGCCGCCATTTCTATCACCGAGAAAACAGACGCTACTGCCTTAGTCGTTTCTGAAGAAACCGGACACATTTCCTACTTCAAGAATGGCGCCTTTGTAAAGTTCAAGAATAACGATGAACTCATCAAAGCTGTACAATCCGATTTTTAATTGCTTGTCGCACTACAACCTTTTTCAGATAGCGAGCTTCAAGCATTCACTGGCTTTGGGGCTTTTAGGGCTAATCGTTAAATTTGCTAATTTCCAAATTATCTAATTTTCAAACTAAATCCTTTCTCTCCCATTAAAAATCCTTCTAACACATCACCTACTGCTACTCTCCCTGCACCTTTAGGTGTTCCCGTAAAGATAAGGTCTCCCTTGCGAAGGGTAAAGAACTGCGATACCTCCGAGATGATAACGTCAAAACCTCTCAGCATTTGTGTCGTATTGCCCTTTTGTACAGTAGAGCCATTTTTGTCTAAGTGAAACTGAATAGAGGAAGAACTCTCAAAAGTTTCTTTAGAGACAAACTTTCCTACGATAGCTGAGCCATCAAAAGCCTTCGCCAGCTCCCACGGTAGTCCTTTTTGACTCAATTCCACTTGCAGGTCGCAAGCAGTAAAGTCAATGCCCACCGCAATCTCGTCGTAATATTTATGTGCAAATTTTTCCGAAATACACTTTCCATTCTGGTTGATTTTGAGTACTAATTCTATTTCGTAATGCAAATTCTGTGTAAAATCAGGAAGGTAGTAAGGAATTTCGAGGTTATGAATAGCCGTATCAGGCTTCATAAATACCACTATGGGCTGAACCGTTGTTTTATCAAATGTTTCGATAGTCTCGCGGTAATTTTTACCTATACAAATAATTTTCATATTTATTTTAATGTGAGTTTGATATAAAAAATACTATTTTTCAATCGCTTTTACGTTGTTACAATTCCTTCTTAGGAATAAGGTCTTGAGGCAAAAAGCGCCTTTCTTTATTATTTATAATTTGGTTTTCTTTCCTTTGGGAAAGGTTTTATTTTATAAAATCTGTGAGAGGTTTTAAAGTAACAAAACACCTATTTGTTCAATTTAAAAAATAGTTTATCGTGATAAGAATACGCTTCATATGCAATGATTTCCCATTACTGAAATATAGCTTATAGATTGCAAAAGTAAAAATAAAAACTGTATTATGTTTGTATATTTAAAAAAAAAGTAATACATTTGCCCGAGTTTTTTGTAACAAAACAAAAATGATTATGAAATAAAACAAATATTATTTTAATAAGATATAACCAATGAAAAAAGAAGATATTTTAGAAGACTATGGCATCGCTGTTCTCAGTAGAGAATGTAGTTTGATGGGAAGAAAAGAAGTGCTTACTGGTAAAGCAAAATTTGGTATTTTTGGTGATGGGAAAGAAGTCCCCCAAGTAGCAATGGCGAGAGCCTTTCAGTATGGAGACTTTCGGAGTGGTTATTATCGAGACCAAACCCTTATGATGGCTCTTGGGGTACATACAGTTGAAAATTTCTTTGCTGGACTGTATGCTCACGCTGATATAAAAGCAGACCCCACCAGTGCCGGACGCCAAATGGGTGGACACTTTGCTACTCATAGTTTAGATGAAGAGGGAAATTGGAAAGATTTATTAAAACAAAAGAATAGTAGTAGCGACATATCGTGTACTGCGGGACAAATGCCTCGTTTATTAGGTTTAGCGCAAGCCTCTAAAGTATATCGTGAGTTACCTAATGCTGAAAGTAAAGGTTTCTCAAATCATGGTAATGAAGTAGCTTGGGGTACTATTGGTAATGCAAGCACCAGTGAAGGACACTTTTTTGAAACTCTTAATGCTGCGGGCGTAATGCAAGTGCCAATGGTAATTTCGGTTTGGGATGACGAATATGGCATTTCAGTCCCTAAGGAATACCACACTACCAAAGAGAGTATCTCTGAAGTGATGAAAGGCTTCCAACGAGATGCCAACCACAAAGGATTTGAAATATTCGTTGCTAAAGGTTGGGATTATCCCACTTTGTACGATATTTATCAGAAAGCAGCTAAAATTGCTCGTAAAGAGCACGTGCCTGTGTTGGTACACGTAAAAGAACTTACACAACCCCAAGGACACTCTACCTCAGGCTCTCACGAACGCTATAAAAGTGCTGAACGTTTGCAATGGGAAAAGGATTTTGACTGTATTACCAAAATGCGTGAATGGATATTAGCGAAAGGATATGCTACTGAAGAGGAATTGCAGACAATAGAAGAAGCAGCTAAAAAGCGCGTACGTGATGGCAAGAAAAAAGCTTGGGAAGCGTATATGAAACCTATGGAAACAGAACGCAAGGAACTTTTGCAATTACTCAATAGCATACAACCTAAAAGTATCTTTGCTACAGAATTATCTCAAATTCCAACTCTTTCTCGTAAGGTAATAATGAATGTAGCACGTAAAGCATTGCGACAGTTCTTAAAAGAGAATAAAGAAGTATCGAACTTGCGTACTTGGATAACTAACTATATAGCAACTAATGAACCTAAGTATAGCAAACACTTGTATACTGAAGGAACTCATAATGTTATGAAAATAGCAGAAGTAGCTCCTATATATGAACCAGATGCTAAACTTGTTGATGCAAGACTGATCCTACGTGAGAACTTTGATGCATTACTTACCAAGTACCCTAACCTTTTGATATTTGGCGAAGATGTAGGTAATATAGGCGATGTAAACCAAGGTTTGGAAGGTTTACAAAAGAAACACGGAGCTATAAGAGTAGCTGATACAAGTATTCGTGAAACGACTATTATAGGACAAGGAATAGGCTTGGCTATGCGTGGTTTACGTCCTATTGCCGAAATTCAGTACTTAGATTATATTCTCTACGGTCTTCAAACTCTTAGTGATGATTTAGCTACCTTACATTATCGTACCTTTGGTAGACAATCAGCCCCTTTGATTGTTAGAACACGAGGACACCGTTTAGAAGGAATATGGCACGCTGGTTCACCTATGGGGATACTTTTACACGCTCTTCGTGGTGTGTGTATTCTTACTCCTCGCAATATGGTGAGGGCAGCAGGGTTCTACAATACACTCTTAGAAGGTAATCAACCTGCGGTAGTGGTGGAATGTCTTAATGGTTACCGCCTGAAAGAACCAATGCCTACGAATCTCGCTGAGTTCAAAACGCCTATTGGAGTAGTCGAAACACTTCGTGAAGGAAAAGATATTACAGTTGTATCTTATGGCTCTACTTTGCGCATCGTGTGTGAAGTTGCCGATGAGTTAGTTTCTATGGGTATTGATATAGAGATTATAGATGCACAATCCTTAGCACCATTCGATGTGCGTCACGATATAGTGAAGAGTATACAGAAAACCAATCGACTGTTGGTTGTAGATGAAGATATGCCTGGGGCTACTTCGGCATATATTTTGCAGAAGATTGTAGAAGAGCAAAATGCTTATCAGTATTTGGATAGTGCGCCACAAACCTTAGCAGCAGGTAATCACCGCCCTGCATATGCAACCGATGGTGATTATTTCTCTAAACCTAATGCCGATAGCATTATTGAGAAGATATACAGTATAATGCACGAAGCTAATCCTGAAAAATATCCAACCTTGTTATAATTCATTATCTTCTTGAAAGTCATTCAAGAGATTATCAATAGCACGGCGATCTTTTTTAGTAGGGCGACCTTCACCTTTCTCGCGATAATAGTCTTGCGCAAGTTTTTGTATTTCGGCTTGTTCAAAAGCCTCAGGAGGCGTGTTGTCTTGGCGATAAAGGTCTACTAACTTAGCCCCCACACGGCTCTCAGGGATATCTAAGACCTCTATTTGGTAGTTGATTTGGTTCTTACGCACTACTATTTGGTCGTTTTTGTAAATTTCCCTTGAGGGTTTTGCAGTCTCACCATTCACTTTGATGTGTCCTTTTTTGCAGGCTTCAGTAGCTATATTACGTGTTTTGAAGTAACGCACACACCATAAATACTTATCAATTCGCATTCTTTTGTGATTTTAGAAAAATAATAAGTGCAAAAATAATAAATAATTGTATCTTATACTAAGAAATAAAGAAATTTTATATGATGAATAAATTTATATTTGCTATTAGCACAATAGGTTTGCTATTTGCTGTTTCGTGTAAGAAAAATGAAAACTCTAATGTAACACCTCCACGTGATGTTACAGAGGTGAGAAATGAGAATAATCAAAGTATTGAAACATTCTTAAAAACGCATACTTACACTTTTTCAGCAACAACTACTATTTCTGAAACGGTTACCTTTGCAACAACCTCTAATACTACAGCATCTATCTTCAATGATAGCAAGCTAAAACGATTGGAATTAGATGTCTATGATGCTAATAATACTCTTGTACGTCATACGCTTTACTATCTTATTTTGCAAGAGGGGACAGGAACTACCACTACTATTGCTGATTCAGTATATGTGAATTATAAAGGACAATTATTAGATTTAAGTGTATTTGATGAAACAACAACACAATCTACTTCTAATTGGATGGATCTTATAGGTAATATTGTTACCAACAAGCCTTCAGGTACTATTAGAGGTTTTAGGGAGGGTGTTGCTCAACTAAGAGCATCGGCTACAGGACTTACAAACAATAGTGATGGTACTCTAAATGCTCCTACTGATGGAGGAGTTGGAGTTTTCTTTATTCCTTCAGGTTTAGGCTATTTCAATAACAGACAAGCTAAAATACCTGCTTATTCACCTTTAATTTTTACGGTAAGACTTATTGCTACACGTCGTGCCGACCACGATCACGATGGTAAACCTTCTATAAATGAGATTGTGCGTAATGAATATGGCGTGATAACTTATCCTGATTGTGATGCTAATAAGGATACTTCATACCTTCCAGATTATTTAGATGCCGATTGTAAGTAGAATGAAGAAGTATGTCCCTAATCTTATCACTTTATCCAATCTCCTTTGCGGAACAGTAGCGATCGTCTTTGCCGTAAGAGGAACGATTGATTGGGCTGCTTTGTTTGTGGCAATAGGTATCTTCCTCGATTTTTTTGATGGTTTCTTTGCTCGTTTGCTACACGTAAAATCCGAAATGGGCTTACAGTTAGATTCCTTAGCCGATATGGTTACTTCTGGAGTAGTTCCTGGTATTGTGATGTTTCAGCTGTTGAATAATAGTACCTATGTATTGCAAACTGAGGGAACTTTTGCTATGTTGTTGCCTTATGTTGGTTTCCTTATTACTTTAGCTTCTGCCTATCGATTGGCGAATTTTAATATAGACACACGGCAGACATCTGGCTTTATAGGGCTTCCTACCCCAGCTAATACAATGTTTATTCTTTCTTTGCCTCTTATATTACAATATCAGCCTACTGAATTATTCGATAGTTTATTGCATAATATGTGGGTCTTGTTAGGGATTACTTTGTTGAGTGCTTACTTGTTGAATGCTGAAATAGCACTCTTTGCGTTGAAGTTTAGCGATTATTCTTTTAAGAATAATGCGTTGAAATATATATTCTTAGCGCTTTGCGTAATTTTACTTCTAAGTTTAAAAATAATTGCTATTCCGCTAATTATTTTATTGTACATTATTCTTTCCTTACTACCTAAGCGATAAATCTCGTTTCATTCTATCCAAATTGATTTTAGGTTTCTGTAAGAAGATAATACTATCGATAATTACTTGCTTGGATTTTGGGTATACCCCTAAACTATCCATTAGCAAGTAGTTTTTTTGTTTGAAACGCAATATATAAGGCATCTTCTTAAGCTCGATATTGCTGATACCTTTATTTTTTATGTAGTTCATTACTACAGGATCAGGAGAAATTGTATCTGTTTGATAGATACTTAGTTTATCACCTTGTCTAATAGTGATTACTTTCTGTTTATATTTGCTGAAAACTAGCATTTCTTCAGTAGTTTCTAATTGATATTTGTGATAGAAAAGTACCCCTTGAAATAAAATAACAGATAAGAGAAGTGCTACCAATACTTTGTATTTCCTATAATGTACAAAAACAATGAGTATGAACACCGTCAATAAGGAAGAAAGAAGTAGGGGAGTAGTAAAAGGTATGTTGCGTATGATAAACATTTCTTGATGGGCTATAAATGCTACCAAAAAGTTCATTAAAGCGATTAATTTTTCTAAGACGAAGACTATGGCATAAGGCAAAATACCAAAACTTCCCAAACATAAGGCAATGATACCTCCTATGAGTATAGGTTGTAATAAAGGTACTACTACCAAGTTAGAAACGAAAAACAATATAGGAAACTGGTGAAAATAGTACAAACTGATAGGTAAAACTACTATTTGAGCAGATAATCCTACCAAAAATAGAGACCATATCCATTGTAGGTATTTATTCTCAGGTTGCCACCATTTGCGCATCACAGGGTAGAATTTCATTATAGAAAATACCGCTGCATAACTCAGCTGAAAGCCTACATCATACAAATAGTAAGGATTGATAAGCAACAGAAATAACATTGAGAGCATTAACGCATCAAACCTGCCTTGTTTCCTACGTATAAGAGTACTCAATCCTACAAAGCTGAACATTACAGTAGCCCTCAGTACCGAAGGAGAGGCGCCTGCTATGAAAGCAAAAGTCCATAAGCCTGCTAATAGTATAAAGTATCGCAATGGACGATAAAAACCTAAATTAGGCATCTTTTGCAGTAATAAAAGGAGTATAGCAGTAATAATCCCTACGTGTAATCCCGAAATAGCTAAGATATGCACCGCTCCCGCATCAACATAATGTTGATAGACTTCGTTATCTAAATCAGTGCGTTTTCCTAAGAGTAGTGTTTTTAACAGAGCAGAAGACTCTTGATTAAAATGTTTGTCTATTACAATAGCTAAATGAGAGCGTGTTCTCGCAATACTCCCCATAAAACCTGTTGTATTATTTTTAACAACAGAAAAAGCAACTACTTCTGTTCGCCCATATACACCTTTTCGCTCCATATACCGTTTATAGTTGAATTGATATGGATTTTTAGGAGGAGATATAGGAGTATATTTGCCTACAAAAACCAATCTATCTGTTGGAGCTAATGTTTTCACATCATCGGTAATTGTTTTAGAAGGAAAAAAGCACAGAATTTTTCCTTCTGTACTTGTATGGTTAGCCGTTAAGAGCTCGGCTTTAAAGGTAGTACCGTAATCTGTTTGTGAAGTTTGCTCTATTATGTCAGCTTCTAAAGTGTAATACTCATTAGCATTTAGTTTTTGTGTGTAATGCTTAGAGTTATAGGTGGGGGTATGAAGGATCGTTATCAGTATACCCACTGCTACGGAAGTGAGACCTACGTGTATTACAATTCCGTGACGAAAAGCATATCGTTTGGTAGCTAAAAACTGATGTATTGCCAAAGTGAGCAGTAAGCATATACAACTACTTATTGCAAATAAAAAAGAGGGAGCTATTACATCAGTAATAGCAATCCCTCCTATGAGTCCTAATAAGATAGTTAATATGGGAGTATTTACAAATCTCACATTACACGTTTTGCCATACGAAATGTTTTCTTGTAATATTCATCACTTAATGAAGAAATCACAACTCCTCTTTTAGAGGAAGAGTGTATGAATTTAATATCTCCATCTATATCTACTACCATACCTACGTGTGATATTCTGCTTTTCCTAGTCGTTCTGAAGAAAAGTAAATCGCCTACTTTTACATCTTCCAAGTCAATTTTAGTTCCTTGTGTAGCCATTTCTTGTGAGGAACGAGATAATGGTACTGAAATAGATTTGAAAGTAGTACTCACAAAACCAGAACAATCCATACCATTACGGGTAACACCTCCGTGTCTGTAAGGAGTTCCTAAATATGAGAAAGCTGTATCTAATAATACTTTCTGTTGTTTGGTATCTGCTTTACTTTTAGAGAGTGCAGTAAGCGCTATATCGGTAGTTTCATAGCTTTCAGGTTCCTCAAATAGTTCTTCGTCTTCTAAGTCGTCTTCCAATTCAGTGTCTGCGAGAGTATTCTCAGCGTATTGTTTTAGGGCTTTATTACCGGTGTGTTTTTTAGGAGCATATCTCTTACTCTTAGCAATAGCTATATCTGCTTTTACAGGCTTTTTCTTTTTATCAGTTATAGCTATAGCTATAGCTCTCTTAACAGAAGCTTTTTTTACAGACTTTTTAGCAGAATGATGAGCTACACTGCGTTTAGGAGGTAACTTATGACGTTTTTTAGCTGTTGAAGCCACTCTGGTGGTAGCTTTTTTCCCTTTCTTAGGAGGAGAAAATGTTTTCTTTTTGGGCTTGCTCTTATTTTCCACAGCCTTTGTGGTAGCTGTATTTACAACTACACTCTTTTCGGTATTCTTTACTGCCTCTGAAAAGGAAGATAAGCTGAGTAGTAGTGTAAATAAACCTAAAATTCTTAATACGTACATAGTAATTTGAGCGTTTAAATTCTGAACTTTGAGGGAACGCCTAAAAGTTCAAAAGGTTGATGTTATTAAATAAGTTCTTTTTGCGTTATTATGAGGTTTTCTCCTTTCTCATCTAAATCAAAGTGAATGCTATCGCCTTCGTGCACTTGGTTAGATACTATTTCTTCGGCTAATATGTCTTCTACATATTTTTGAATAGCGCGTTTCAAAGGTCGAGCACCATATTGTTTGTCATAGCCTTTATCTGCAATGAATTCTTTTGCTTTCTGGCTGAGTTGTACTCCATAGCCTAAATCGTTGATACGTGAGTACAGTTTAGAAAGTTCAATATCGATAATTTTAAAGATATCTTCTTTACTAAGAGGATTGAAAGTAATCACATCGTCAATACGGTTTAGAAACTCAGGAGCAAATACCTTTTTCAAAGCATTTTCGACAATAGATTTCTCATTAGCTTCAGATTGGGCTATTCTTGCTGAAGTGCCAAAACCAACACCTTGCCCAAAATCTTTTACTTGACGAGCTCCTATATTAGAGGTCATAATGATGATAGTATTTCTAAAATTAATCTTTCGTCCTAAACTATCAGTTAAGAAACCATCGTCAAGCACTTGTAAAAGCATATTGAAAACATCGGGGTGTGCTTTTTCTATCTCATCTAAAAGCACCACAGAATAAGGTTTGCGACGTATTTTCTCGGTGAGCTGACCGCCTTCTTCATAACCTACATACCCTGGAGGAGCTCCTATGAGACGAGAAACTGAAAACTTCTCCATATACTCACTCATATCAATGCGTACCATTGTTTCTTCTGAATCGAAAAGTTCTTTGGCAAGCACTTTAGCGAGTTGCGTTTTTCCAACTCCTGTTTGTCCTAAAAAGATGAAAGAGCCTATAGGTTTATTTGGGTCTTTTAAGCCTGTACGATTGCGTTTGATAGATTTCACTACCTTTTCTACCGCTTCATCTTGACCAATGATTTTGGATTTCATTATCTCGGATAATCCTGAGAGTTTGCTCATTTCAGTTTGAGCAATTCTGTTTACAGGTACGCCGCTCATCATTGAGACTACATCGGCAATATGGTCGGCGGTTACTACATCACGGTGTTGTTTAGATTCTTCGTCCCATTTCTTATTCATTTCAACTAATGAATTTTCGATAATTTTCTCGTTATCGCGCAAACGGGCAGCTTCTTCAAACTGCTGACGTGAAACAGCTCTGTTTTTGGCTTGAGTAGCTTGTTCTAAACGTTCTTCCAATTCCACGATATATTGTGGAACTTTTACTTGCATAATATGTATTCTTGCACCAGCTTCGTCTAAGGCATCAAGAGCTTTATCGGGCAAATAACGGTCGGTAAGATAACGATTGGTGAGCTTTACACAAGCCTCAATAGCCTCATCGGTATAGGTTACGTTGTGATGTTCTTCGTATTTTCCTTTTATATTACGAAGGATTTGTATGGTTTCATCTACGCTTGTTGGTTCGATGATTACTTTTTGGAAACGGCGTTCTAAGGCGCCATCTTTTTCAATAGATTGACGATATTCATCTAAGGTAGTAGCTCCAATACATTGTATTTCACCACGTGCTAAGGCAGGTTTAAACATATTAGAGGCATCTAAGCTACCTGAGGCGCCACCAGCTCCCACTAAGGTGTGAATTTCATCAATAAAAAGAATGATATCTTTATTCTTTTCGAGTTCACTCATTATGGCTTTAAGGCGTTCTTCAAACTGTCCGCGATATTTAGTTCCAGCTACTAACGAAGCTAAATCGAGTGTTACCACACGTTTGTTATACAATACTCGTGCCACTTTTTTCTGAATAATGCGCAAAGCTAATCCTTCGGCGATGGCGCTTTTACCAACACCAGGTTCACCGATGAGTATTGGGTTATTCTTCTTACGGCGACTCAATATTTGGGATACGCGTTCTATTTCCTTCTCGCGACCTACTACGGGGTCTAAACTACCTTGTTCGGCTAAAGCAGTTAAATCTCTACCAAAATTATCTAACACAGTGAGTTTTCGTTGCCCATATTGCCCCCCTTGATTGGGTTGCTGACCTTTGTAACCCGATTTGTTTTCGTGAGGTAAACTATAGTCTCGGTCGTATTCGTCAACTTCATCGGTGGGAGATGAGACTTGATAATTATCGTCGCGTATGGGTTGGAATTTATCTCTTGCTACTTCATAATTTACGCCTAGCTTGTTGAAAACTTTAGTAGTAGGGTCGTTTTCGTTACGCAAAATGCTTAGTAATAGATGAGCTGTATTAATCATATCATTCTGGGAGCGTTTTGCTTCTAAGTAAGTAGCCTGCATTGCTCTTTCGGCTTGTACGGTGAAATGAACGGCATTGAAGTTAGGAGGGTTGAGACCACGTGCAGAAGTGAGCGTGTGGATGTTTTGGCGCAGTCTTTCCATATCGATATTTAAACTGTGCATTAAATCGATTGCACTACCTTCACCTTCTTGCAATATGGCTAACACAAAGTGCTCAGTGCCTACCGTAGATTGCCCTAAGCGAATGGCTTCTTCTTTGCTATATGTGAATATCCTTTTAACTCTTGGTGAAAAGTTATCGTTCATAAAATCTCCTCTTGTTTTGTATTAAATAGTTGGGTAGTAACAAAAACTATTCCATTTCTCCCTATCAGGGAAAAAGATAGTCTTCTACACTGCGGGCAAAGGTACGAAAAAAAATATTAATACGAAAGAAAAATATAAAAATATTTTGTTTTAACCATAGAAAAGCATAAATTTGCGCCATTATTATTAAAAGAATTTCAAATGAAAAATTTTATCTTAATTGCAATGTCTATAGGACTATTTTCTATGGGACAAGCTCAAAAAATCAATTTAGGGAAAGCCGCAAGTGCCGTTACAAAAGGAGCACAAGCTTTATCATTTACTAATGAAGATGCTAAAAGGCTTTCAAAGGAATCAGTAGACTGGATGGATGCTCATAATCCGGTAGCAGGCAAAAACAGTCCGTATACTAAACGCTTGAATCGTGTGTTTGGGAAACACCAAAATGAGGACGGTTTGAAGCTCAATTACAAAGTGTATCTGGTAACCGATATCAATGCGTTTGCTTGTGCTGATGGGAGTGTGCGTGTGTTTTCATCGTTGATGGATTTGATGACTGATGATGAATTATTGGCAGTTATCGGTCACGAAATAGGTCACGTGAAGAATGAGGACACTAAAGATGCTATCAAATCTGCTTATATGCGTGCTGCTGCACAAGATGCTGCAAGCTCGGCTTCGGGGGTTGTAAGAAAACTAAGCGACACTGAATTGGGTGAAATGGCTAATGCTATCCTTGATGCTAAACACAGTAAAAAACAAGAATCACAAGCCGATGAATATTCTTACAATTTTATGAAGAAACACGGTTATAATGTGGTGGCTGTTTATACAGCATTTAAGAAATTGGCTTTGCTTTCAGGTGGAGCAACCCAAAGTAAATTCCAAAAGATGATGAGTTCACACCCTGATAGCGAGAAACGTGCTGAAGCGGCTAAAAAAAGAGCTATCAAAGATGGGCTTTGGAAAGACCCAGGAGAAGTTACCTTGCCTAAAACGCCTATCAAATAAACTGTTTTATTAGTAAAAAGTACGATAAAAATAAGAATACCTCCAAAAAGCTATTCGCTTTTTGGAGGTTTTTTATTAGTGATTAATGATTAGTGGTTAATGGTTAATTAGGTGGGGGCTTATGCAAAGCTTATAGGATAGATGAATAAAGAGTGGGTCTACAGTGGGTCTACAGTGGGTCTACAGTGGGTCTACAGTGGGTCTATAGTGGGTCTATAGTGGGTCTATAGTGGGTCTACAGTGGTTTAAGAATGAACAAAAAACAAATTCAAAATAAGGATATAATGGAGATAAGAAAGAGACTATTGGGAGCTTTCAACTTTGCCAAAAATACCAAATCAATGACGAGTGACAGTGTGGCGAAAGCCCCCGAACCCCCGAAGGGGGACAAGCTTTAAAAGAAAACCGATGCGAGGTCGTAGCACGATAGGCAGAGCGAGCCACACGGGCAGTCGTAGCACGACAGACAGATAATGAAAAGACGAACAAAATATCCTCTCCCCAGCCCTCTCCCAAGGAGAGGGAGTGTAGTAACGGAAAAGTGAGATGAAGGAATGACGAACAAAAGACGGTGCGAGCCGCACGGGCAGATAAACAAAAGACGAACAAAGAACGAAGAAAACCTCCCCCTAACCCCCTCCAAAGGGGGAATCACAGCGACGTAAAGACGAAGAAAAGACGAAGAAAAGACGAACGAATGATGAACAAAAGATGAAAGTAAGTTAGAGTTGAAATAGAGATAAAAAGAAGGTTAGAGGAAGGCTTTAACTTTGCTAAAGTTTTAAATTTTGGTAAAGTTCATAATATTAAAGCGAAGAAAGAATGGGGTAAATGCGAAAGCTGAGGGAGAAAGGGTAGATTTTGATTTTTCAGATGATTTTTTGAAGCAGTTTGCAATAAAAATAGTACCTTTGCACTTTCAGAATAAAATTGTTTAACAAATGAAAAGAATATTATACCTATGTATGGCAATCGTTTTTATAGCTTGCCATAAAAACAATGACGAAGTTCCCCAACCAGACCCTAATAAACCTACCCCTGATAAGCCAATTCCAGACAAACCCAAGCCTGATAATCCCAAACCTAATACCCCTACGAATGCCTATTTGTATGGCATTACTATAGATGACAGTTGGGAGGAAACCGGAGTTACTGTTCAGCAGATTGTAAGTGCTATAAAGGCGATGCCTGTAAAGCCTACGGTGCGCATTGTGATGTCTAAGAAAACAGCGATAACAAATTACAAACCGCTTTTTTCGGCCGTTCATCAAGTAGCTTATGTGATGGCAACACCAGCCGATTCAGAAGATATGAAAGGTTACAAAACTGTGGATAGTTATGTAAAGAGATTTCAAGATTCGTATAAAGAACTCTCGGCATATACGGATTTTTGGGAAGTGGGCAATGAAATTAACGGAGAAGGTTGGATGGGTGACAACCCTCAGTTTATTGCCGATAAAGCCTATGGTGCTTATAAGTTTATCCGCAGTAAAAATGCGAAAACAGTGCTTGTGAGCTACTATTTTAAACCAGGTGACCAAAAGGTGACGATGGAGGATTGGCTAAAAAGATATATCCCCGAAGATATGAAAAAGGAGTTGGATTACGTGTTAGTAAGCTATTACGAAGATGATAACGGCAATTACCAACCTAATTGGCAAGAAGTATTTAACAATTTAGAGTCTATTTTTCCGAGTGTTAAATTGGGCATAGGGGAGTGTGGCAATAACGATTATAAGAAGTACTCTGTACAGAGTAAAGTGCAAAGAGCTAAGCACTATTATTCGATGCCTAAATATGTAAAGAACTACGTGGGCGGTTATTTTTGGTGGTATTGGGTACAGGACTGTGTACCTCATCAAAACAGTGAAGTTTTTAAGGCTATCAACAGCAGTATTAAGCAAACGCTTAAATAATATTGCTTTTTGTGAAGATTTGCGTACCTTTGCACCAAATTAGAACGAGAAATGAAAAAGTTTATCATATCAGGAGGAGGTACAGGCGGGCATATTTTTCCTGCTATCGCTATTGCCGATGAATTGAAAAGACGTATTCCAGATGCCGACATTCTGTTTGTGGGCGCCAAAGACCGTATGGAGATGCAAAAGGTACCACAGGCGGGTTATTCTATTGAAGGGCTTTGGATTTCGGGCATTCAGCGTAAAATTACCTTGCAGAACCTGCTATTTCCCTTAAAATTCATCAGTAGCTTGCTGAAATCTCGGAGCATTATCAAGCGTTTTAAACCCGATGCCGTAATAGGTACCGGAGGTTTTGCCAGCGGTGCTGTGGTGAAGGTAGCAGGCGGAATGGGTATTCCTACTTTCATTCAAGAACAGAATTCGTATGCAGGTATTACCAACAAAATGCTTTCTAAAAAGGCAAAAAAAATATGTGTGGCTTACGATGCAATGGAACAGTTCTTCCCCAAAGAGAAAATCGTAAAAACAGGTAATCCTATTCGCGGTGGGCTCTTGGATATAGCAAAGCACCGCACAGAAGGACTGACATATTTTCAGCTGAACCCTGAGCAAAAAACGTTGTTGATATTAGGGGGTAGTTTGGGAGCCAGACGCATCAATCAGCTGGTAGAAGAGCAGTTGCCTTTATTTGAAAAACTTGGGGTACAAGTGTTATGGCAGTGTGGCAAACTGTATTATGAAGAGTACAAGAAATATGAAAGCGAGCGAGTGAAAGTTTTAGCTTTTATTGATAAAATGGAGTTGGCTTATGCTGTTGCCGATGTAATTATCTCTCGCGCAGGAGCCAGCTCGGTGAGCGAATTGTGTGTAGTGGGAAAACCTGTGATATTTATTCCTTCGCCTAATGTGGCAGAAGACCACCAGACCAAAAATGCACGAGCTATTGAGCAAAAACAGGCTGCTATTTTGTTACGCGAAACTGATTTAGGCACTACTTTTGCTACTACTTTTACTGAACTCATAAACGACGAGGCAAAACAGCAGAGCCTGTCGCAACACATTAAGACGTTGGCTTTGCCTAATGCTACTGAGGAAATAGTAAATATTATCTTAGAAAATAAGAATTAAAACAGATGAAGAGACTTTTTACATTTATAGCACTGGGGTGTGCCGCATTTACTTTTGCGCAAAACCAATTGGGAAAGCAGTTTTTTATAGATACTAAAAGCGATGAATTTAAAAGAGGCATCGTGGAAGTGAAGGAATACGTAAATTACGACGCATATTTGCAGTTACAAAGAAACCTTAAATCGGGCAATTCGGCAGGTATTAATAGCGATATGATTCGCCAAGCATATATGACGCGAAAGGTAGTTCTGCCGAAAGGAAATTACGTTATTGACAACGATGAACAGCGCTTTGAATTCGAGATAGGCAACAACGGGCAGTTTGTAGGTGAAGGACAGTTTGAAAACAAGGAAAAAAACCTAAAATCTACCTATATCTTCGCCAATGGGAAACTCTCGGAAATACACATATTCAATACCGAAGGTAGATTGCGCAAGAAAAACATCTTCAAAGGGAACATTATTGAAGGACACGTGTTTGACCACGCTGGTAAGCTTGCTCAAAAGATAGAAATACACACCAACTTGAAGGAAGGAGCTGACCAAGTGGTTACTACTTACCACAAGAATGGCAACCCCAGCAAAGAAGTGAATACTATCAAGAGTACTACGAAGGAATTTTACCAAAATGGGAAGCTGAAATTAGACCAAGTGGATAGCAAAATCACTACTAAATATGACCCAACTGGGAAAATTACTGAAAAATGGTATGTTACTGAAAACGGCAATTGTCGTGAAACTTATGACAAAGGAGTAATTAGCCAAAAAACTTGTGAAGACCGCAGTACAAAAGAGACTACTGTTTCCATCTACAAGAATGGAAAATTAGACAATTACACTGTAACTGATACTAAGAAAAAGGAAGTTCGCAAATACGATGCTTCAAAAAAGCTAATAGAAACTAAAAAATTATGAGGTAATTGAGTGAAGAATTAAAAACTCTTACCTCTTACTTCGCATTTTATACAAATGGATTTACAACCTATACAGAACGTTTATTTTATAGGCATAGGGGGCATAGGAATGTCTGCCCTTGCTCGTTATTTTAATGCCAATGGCAAAAAGGTGTGTGGTTATGACCGTACCCCCACTGAAATTACTGAAATGCTCGAAAAAGAAGGTATAAAAGTACATTTTACCGATGATGTAAATGCTATTCCCGCCTCTTTTAAAGACAAGCACACTACGCTGGTAGTATATACACCTGCCGTACCCAAAGACCATAAGGAATTAAACTATTTTCAGCAAAATGGCTACGAAGTAGTAAAACGCTCGGAAGTATTAGGGTTTATCACTAAAAATACATTCTGCCTTGCAGTGGCAGGTACGCATGGTAAGACTACTACTTCAAGTATTCTCGCCCATTTATTAGTGGAAGCAGGAGCCTCAGTAAGTGCGTTTTTAGGAGGGATTGCTGAAAACTTCAACAGCAACTTAGTACTGAAAGGCAGTGACTACACTGTGGCAGAAGCCGATGAGTTCGACCGTTCCTTCTTGCGACTCTCGCCCAATATAGCTTGTATCACCTCTATGGATGCCGACCATCTCGACATTTATGGCGATAAAGAACACTTGATAGAAGGTTTTAGAGAGTTTGCAGGTAAGATAAAACCAGGTGGAAGTCTTATAGTACGCAATGGTTTAGATATAGAAGGTGAGACCTACGGATTAGAAGATAATGCCGATTATACTTTCCAAAATATAACGGTAAAGAACGGTATTTACCATTTTGATTTTCATTATAAAGGAGGCGTCTATAAAGACTATACTTTATTGAAGCCAGGGAGACATAATCTACTCAATGCCTTAGCAGCCGTATCGATGGCGGTAAAAGCAGGATTTGCCCCTGAAAAGTTACTCCCTCATTTGGCTACATTCAAAGGTGTGAAAAGGCGTTTCTCGTATATTATCAAGGAAGACAACTTTGCTTTTATAGACGATTATGCACATCACCCTTCGGAAATTAATGCGTTGTTCCAAGCAGTAGAGGAGATGTACCCCCACACTCCTAAAACTATTGTTTTCCAACCCCATTTGTTCACCCGTACACGTGACTTTTTAGACGATTTTGCAAAAAGCCTATCACAGTTTGACGATGTAGTTCTATTGGACATATACCCAGCTCGAGAGCTGCCTATTGAAGGTATTACTTCACAAGTATTGTTAGACAAAGTGACGGCTAAACAGAAAATATTGGTGAGTAAAGCAGAATTGATACCTTTATTGCTTAAAAAACAACCAAAATTATTACTTGCTGTAGGAGCAGGCGATATAGGTGCTGAAGTAGAGAAAATTAAAGAAGCTTTTACTGTCGGTCATTAAAATGGCACAGTTGTTGCCTAATCGTTTTACGATATAAAACAAATTAGTAAAACAAAAAATATGATGAAGAATTATGCAACAATGATAGCTGCTGCCTTTCTCGGCGGGGCTATGACCTTAGGAGGGTATAAACTTTTTATAGATAAACACGACGCTAAACAAGAGGCACTTGATTTGCTCTCACGTCCTGCTTTGGTGCAAACTAATCACACTACTCCTGAAAGAACGGTAGCAGGTGAAACCAACTTTGTGGAAGCGGCTAACAAAACAGTGAATAGCGTAGTGCACGTAAAGAACACTGTAAAATCACAAGGAGGTGTAACCTCTATCTTCGACCTTTTTTACGGTAATGGGGGAGGCGAACAAACCCAAGTAGGTACAGGTTCTGGGGTTATCATTACCCCCGATGGCTATATAGTAACCAATAATCACGTGATTGCCAATGCTACTACTTTGGAGGTTACCCTCAACAACAATAAAACTTATACTGCTAAACTTATAGGCACAGATGCTTCTTCGGATATTGCCCTACTGAAAATAGAAGCCGACGAAAAACTACCTTTCCTCACCTTTGCGGACTCCGATAACACACAAGTAGGTGAATGGGTACTCGCAGTAGGGAATCCTTTTAACTTGAATTCTACCGTTACTGCGGGAATCATTAGTGCAAAAGCGCGTAACATCAGCGAGCGCGGTAGCGATAAAATAGAATCATTCATACAAACCGATGCCGTGGTGAATATGGGGAACAGTGGAGGAGCTTTGGTAAACCTCAACGGTGACCTCATTGGTATCAATACAGCTATCTCATCTACTACGGGTGTATATATGGGCTACTCGTTTGCAGTGCCTAGCAATATTGCTAAGAAAGTGGTGGAAGACCTTATAGAGTACGGGAACGTGCAACGTGGGGTGATGGGCGTACGCGGACAAGGGTTAGACTCCGAAGTAGCTAAGAAACTTAACGTAAAAGAAACAGAAGGATTCTATATAGATTCAGTAGACGATGAGTCAGGAGCAGGAGCTGCCGGTCTTAAAAAAGGTGACATTATCAAACAAATCGATAATGTGAAGATACATAAATACTCTGACCTTAGTGGTCACATCGCTTCTAAACGTCCTGGCGATATGCTAAAAGTAACTTATGTACGCGAAGGTAAAGAACGCACTGCCAATATCACACTTAAGAAAAACACTACTTATGTGATACAATCCTTAGGTTTGGAAGTGAAAAACCTTTCAGATGCTGACCACAAGCGATTTAAAACTAAAAACGGAGTGAAGGTTACCGCTGCGGGTCAGTTCTATGAGTACAATAATATCAATATAGTGGGGAAAGTGTTGCTTTCAGTGAATGGAAAGACCATTAAAGATGTAGATGAATTGAAAAATATAATGTCTACTCTTTCTTCACGCAATCGCAACTCGTTAGAAATCTTGAACGAAAAAGGAGAAAAAGAAAGATTCTTTTTCTAATATGGTTAAATGGTAAAGGGTATGCTGATACCCTGTAATTGGTTATGTTAATACCCTATACTTTACGGAATGTAAAGTGTAGGGTATTTTTTAATATACAAATTACCTTTTTGAATAATAGAACTTTTTGTGACTGTAAAGTAAATATTTGCCATCTATATATCGGTAGATTTTTTGTTTACTGAGGGCTTTTTTGCCTATTCTTCCCGCCGAATTGCTTAAAAATCCTTTATCTAAAATATCCTCAAATAAAATAGAGGATAGTGTATTTTCAATAAGGTCAGTAGGTTGCCATTCTTGCGTTGATAAAGTGCGTTTATATCTCGTTTCTTTCAGCAGATTGCCTTCGCTGTCATACTCAAAAATGCTTCTCCCTTCTTCTTCGTTTGGTTTGATGAATAAATACTCAATAAGCTCATTGTTTTTGTTATAGCGGTACTTATTAGTGTAGTATATCTCGTATGTTTGGGTCTTTTTATTCCAATTCTCTGAAGTAATAGAGGTACTCTGGTTGTTTTCGCCCAATATATCAGTTAATCTACTCTGATTCTGCCATTTGTTTTGCTCTTTCTCCCAAACTTGTACTATATTAGTGAAAATTCTGTTTGTCTTATCTTCTGTATAAGTGATTTTTTGCGTAGGTAGCCACCCATCCTCTTTATAAACATACTGTATAGAGGTTCTTTCATTCTCATTAGGGTCAATATATTCTGTTTTTTCGTCTTCATACCACTCATTATTCCCAAAAGTATAAGTAATCTCTTCTTTAAGGAGCGTATCATTTTCAAACTTTCGTACAATTTTCTTGTCGCCTTGCCACTGCTGGATGTCACTATCCCAAACTTCATCAACAGAAAGCACTGTACGGCCTTTCTCATTCTCTGTATAAGTATTGCGAGTATCTCTAAGCCAACGCTTATTGAGATATTTGTAATACACAGTTTCGGTGGTGCGACCTCTTATATTGTTAATGCGTTTGCTACTGGGGGATAGCTTTTTGCCATTTTCATTGAGGTAAGTAATACTGATGAGTTTATTTTTTCTTTTCTTAGTCTCATCTTTCTGGATTGCTATCCACCTTTTGCTCAAAGAATCTTGGCGGTAAAAAACATTATAAATCTCATTGCCTTCTTTGTCATTCTTAATAACAGTTTTGGTAGCGTAACGATGGGGGAAAATGTGGTTATCGCCTACTACTAATAAATGTTTTTTAGCGTTATAATGTTGCCAATCTGTAACTTGATAGGCACTACTGAGCGAATCTACCCTATAACCTATATGGTTTATACTATCCAATTGATATTGCTGTGCGTGCACTGAGAATATCCCAAGTATTAGCCAAAAAATAAATGCTTTCATAATAGTTCAATTTTAAATGCTATTTGTATCCTTAATCTTTGTTGATATTGTCAAAATTTTCCTTCGGAAAATTATATTACATTAGTGCTTTGCTCCTCCACAGGTGGGAATAATAGTTGCAACTTCCTGAAATAAATCATTGCGCGATAATATCGAGGGGTATTGCCAAAATTCAATTCATATTCCTCGCCGTTTTCGTCTTCGTTGATGAGTAGCACGCAATTTCTTTCTGCATTCCACTCATAATGAAAGTACAGATAAGCAACAGAACCGTCCTCATTGTATTTGCTGTGCTCACCGAGGCTAATTCTCGCAGAAGTTGTCTCTTCGTTACTTACTTTTAGTATGAAATCATCTTTTTGAAGCGTTACATAACCATCAGTATTCTTTCCTTTTTGTGCGTAGAAATCTTGAAGTCTTCCATTGGCTAAAAGCGACTTGAAGTTTGCTTCGTTCACTTTTGAAAGATAGTAGATGCGACTGTTGATGAGCTCTTCATAACGCCTGCAAAAGTAAGCAAACTCTTTTTCTAAGAAGGCAAAATATGCAGGATGTGATCTTCGGGTTATACTTATCAAATCCTCACCTGTAAACGTATTGACTGAGGTGTGCAACTCGCCTTTATATACTTGGGCAAGCACACCATATTCTTCATCGTTTTGAATAAAAACAGAATGAGCATCGTAATCAGGGTCGTAAAGGACGCGGTAAAATACATCATTGTCGTCCCACATTTCAAAACACGGATGATTGTTTTTGTCAGGTTTACATACAAGCGAGAAGAGGGGCGGATAGGTAAAACGAAGTAAATTCTCTATCGAAATATCGGTATTAGGGAACATATGCACTTGTTTTTTACTAATTTCATCGCGACGTTTTTGTGTTTCTTCTTGGTTTACGAATATAGTTTCACCTTTGGCTAAAGCAGGAAATAACTTATCATCGTTTATCCAGCATTTCCAGCTCCAAGGGATATAATCTATCTTTAAAATATCGTCTAACGCAAAAGAAAATTCGGGTTTTAAATGCAAAGTGAGCTTTTCCCCTAACAAAAGCCCTTCGTAATCATCATCGGTGGGGTATTCGGTAATATCGGCATTGCGTCTTTCTTCAAAACGCTTGTTATCGTGATTGTAATCAGTTTCCAAGAACACGTAAATGCTGATATGCCCCATCACGGTAAGGCTTCCGTGATTGTAATCGCCCCAATAGAATCCCGAAACGCGTAAATCACCGCCTACGAAAATCTCTTGCCCACCGACCACTATATTTTCAGCAGTAAGATTCCCCAAAACCACTAATCCGCAAGAACCACAGGTTTCGCCATTGTAGATATTGGTAGCCTGCATATTGCCTTTTACGAGAATAAAAAGGGGCAGAGAATCGTAGTCATCGGGGTTGTAGTAAGGAGAAAGCTCATCGACAGCGTCTAAATCCAAAGGTTCGTCCAAAATCCAGTCGCCGTCAATCACGATAACGCGATTTTGCCAACGAGTGTCGTAATGCTCTTTGTAGAGAGACGACTCAGGTAGCTCATCGGCAATCTCGTCATAAGAAGTAGTTCGATAGGGAAGGTTAGAGAGGTTCATAACAAATTATTTTTTATAAGTATCTACGCTGATAAGTGGATTTTCTCCGTTTTTTACCAACTGAAAGAAACGATTGACAGAAAAATAAGAGAAAAGCTCATTTTCTTCCCAAACTTCTGGTCTGAGGAGTTTCCAGCTTTCTTCCAAATAGCCTGTTTCAGGGTCGTGAAGATAGCAATCCTCTTGTTCTGTTTCGTTTTCGGCTTCTACGAATATAAACTCAGTAACCTTACTTTTGTCGGGCATATAGTGCCCAACTTCTACGAAATACGGCGCATTGGTATTGCCTAATACATCAAGCATACCATCATTATACTCGCCATACAGACCAAAGGTAGTATAAAGGTCTTTCATTATGAAGATAGCACCGTTATAGGTAAAGAGATAATCGCAAATCACGTTGCCCGATACCCTTAGATGCAAGTAATTATCGTCTAAAATATCACCTGCAACGGTAAGATTACCATCGATGAAGATACCATAAGCATCGCCTTCCCAGTGTAAACCTTCCATAAGGTCTTCCGTCCATTGGCGGGTGATGTTGCCTTTCACCAGCACATCGCCTTTGAGGAGCAATAGTTTGTCGTCATCATTCAGATAGATAGGAATTTTAAATTTTTCCTTCGCTTGCTTTACAGTGATAAATTCCTTTTCGGGGATTACGGTTTCGCTCACTTGCGGACGCTGAGCCATACGTGCGGGCATCGCATTGTTGATACGTTGCGCCCTTTCTAATAGGGTTATTACTGACATATCAAATTGTTTTTACAAAGTTACGAATAAATTATTGATAAGTAAAATTAATATTGCTCCCTGCTTCTTTGGTAGGAATAAAGGAAAGTAAGTTTTTCCCTAATCCATTACTTTTTATAATAATAACGTTCGTTATTATTTGTTACTTTTATGGTATTCCCTCCGTCTATCAGCTCAAAAGCGATGTTTGTAGTGGCTTTTTTGTTGTCATCTGCCTGATAATATTTTCCACCGATATTTATCCACTGGCGAGTGTCATCAATTTCGCGACAACCGCCTGTTTGTGCATTAGGAAATGCAAAATGAGTGGAGATTCTAAAACGGTCTATTCGCAAATATCCTTTTTTATAACAATCGTCGCGAGAGGCGTCAATAGTTTTTCCGTGTGTCTCTACTCTCTTTAAAAACCATTTGCCTACGGCGGGGTCGTGAGTATCTTTTCGCCTATATACATAGGTATCTTTCTTCCCATTAGCGTTAGCACTTGGGTAGGAGAGAGAAAGTACGTTGTTTTTGATATGAAACTCCATACTGCCCTTTTGATTATTCTCCTTATTGACATAATTAATTACGTTGCCTTCGGTAGTATAGGTGTGGTTAGTGATATTCCTATCACAATTGCCATTGGATAGCAGACTCACAGCCAGATGTGTGTAGTCGGTTTCAGAGAATGCTACTTCGCTGTCTTGTGCGCATTTATTGGCGAGGTAATGGTCGGTATCCTTAACGGTGAGTGAGACAAAATACCACGTACCTAAAAGGGAACGACTGTCTTCCTCTTCGTTATCTTTCCTACAAGAGGAAACAAATAGAACTGTGGCAATAAGTGCCGAAAAGATGAGTTTTTTCATATGTTTTTATTTTATTTGAAAATGAAAATTGATTTTAGTAAATTGCTTCTGTTCCCCTGAAGGAGAACAATCTATAAGCCTAACAATATGGATATCGGAGGGGATTGTAGGCGACTTTTTATGCCCCCGTTCCTTTAACCGTTTCAGCAGAAGGCTTTCCTCCTGCCTTACGGCGTGCCAATACATCGGCGTAGTATTTACGGCTGTTGTTGAGCACCTCGAGGGTTTTTACGAAAAACTCATCGGATTTTACTTGTGCATTGGCATTGATGTAAGCCGAAAGTTTTTGGTAAATATCGGTGAGCTCTTTTCGCAATCCTTTTACACTATACACTTCTTTTTGAAGGTCTTTGAGCGAACGATGAGAGAAAAGCTCATTGAATGCCGTGTTGGAAGTTTCCAGCTCACCCAGAAACTCGCCTATCTTCAGAGTCTCTACCTGCGCCTGATATTGTGCCGATTTGAGGGTGCTGATAAGCGTTTTCACGCGGTTGGTTTCCTCTTCGTAAGTATCCTTTATCACATCTTTATAACCGTCCAAAACCAATTTAATAGCGTGATAGGCTTTTTGTTTAGCCTCTGTTTTGGCGTTGCGATAAGGCTTGATACTGTCTTTCAGGGCTTGCACATCGGCATCACGCACCTTGTCGAGTTCTGATATTTTTTTAGACTCTTCTTTGGCGCGCACTTGTTCAAGCGCCTTGTTATAGACCGGTATTTTGGTGTTGAGACTTTCGTACAGCTCTTTAAACGTAGCGTCTGCCTCCAATGAAATACCTGAGCCCGCAAAATCTTCAAAAAAGCGGGCAATAAACTGACTAAATTCTGCGTTGTGTAGGTTTGCGGTGTGCAACACTACTAATTTGGGTGTTTTCATATCTTACTAATATAAATATTGAATTGATTTTACACGACTATTTTTGGCAAAGGTAATAAAAAATATCATTCTGTTTCATTTTGTAATGTAAAAATTTCAAAATTATTTTGTTTTTTTCGCTATCGATTGTGACGGCTTAAAGTAGTTTTGCTTTTGTTCTTCACCAATGCCGACGATGTAAAGCCATTTTGCTTTTTGTTTTCAACATATGTGATGAATTAAAATAGTTTTGCTTTTCGTTTTCACCGTATGTGATGAGTTAAAATAGTTTTGCTTTTCGTTTTCACAGCGTGTGACGGCTTGAAGTGATATTTTTGTAATATAAGAAAAAATATTACCTTTGTACCATTATAGTTAAAGCCATAATATATGAGTAAAGCTTCTGAATTAAAAAGAATTCAACACCTTAATCTTCCTGATTCTTATAAGGAAGTTCTTACGCAATTTGAGTTTTTTTGTTTATATGAATATGAAGGTAGAGAAATAGAGCTTTGGAGCTTTGCTAATTTGTTTTCTTATATAAACAGAGATTATTATCAATGGGAATTGCTTAAGTATTTTTCGGCTCCTAATGCTGAACATACTTTTACTTTTGGCAGCTCGCACGATGACGCCCGATTGTATTTTGACCTTACTGACTTTTCGGTATGGGAATATTGGCTTGATGATGACTCTACTGATAAAGTGGCAGATAGTTTTGATAAAATTATTTCAAAGGCAAAACTTATAGATAAAGAATAACAAAAGATTTAAGCGATGATACACTATTTAAAAGCAGATGCTACGGTGCCACAAGCCGAAGGAAACATTGTTATCGCCCATATTTGTAATGATATAGGCGCTTGGGGGAAGGGATTTGTGTTAGCACTTTCCAAACGCTGGAAATACCCCGAAAAACAATACAAACAATGGTATAAAGAAGGTGAAGATTTTGCCTTGGGAGAGGTACAATTTGTGTCGGTAGAAGAGAAGATATGGGTTGCAAATCTCATTGGGCAACACAACATATATAAAGATGAAAACGGTGACCCGCCTATTCGTTATGAGGCAGTGGAAAAAGGTTTGCAACAAATAGCCGATTTTGCTTATGAAATAAATGCCAAAGTGCAAATGCCTCGCATAGGTTGCGGATTGGCAGGAGGCTCTTGGGACAGAATTGAGAAACTTATAAGGCAAACACTTTTAAGGAAAAACATCGAAGTATTTGTTTGTGATTTATAACCTTATTTTTATTTTTTACCTTTTAGCTTTTATCCTGAAAAATAATGAACATCAAACTTCTCGCGGTGGGCAAGACCGATAATCCTGCTTTGCAACAGCTCATTGATATGTATGAAAAACGACTTTCGTATTACATCAATTTTGGATTGCAACTTTTGCCCGATATTAAGAATAGCAAATCACTATCGGAAGAGCAACAAAAAGCAAAAGAAGGGGAGCTTATCCTCGGCAATGTAGCCTCGTCTCATCATCTGATACTCTTAGACGAACGTGGCAAAGAGTTTACCTCAGTAGCTTTCGCCGATGAATTGCAAAAGAAAATGAATGCCGGCATCAAGCAGCTCACCTTTGTGATTGGGGGACCTTATGGTTTTTCAAAAGAAGTATACGACCGTGCTAATAGCAAGTTGTCACTTTCCAAACTCACCTTTTCACACCAAATGATACGCCTATTTTTTGTGGAACAACTCTATCGAGCCTTTACGATTCTCCGTAATGAGCCCTATCATCATCAGTAATTAGGGTTGTGGTGTTGTTACTGTTTTAGGAGCTTCTTCACCGTCTAATTTCTTAACTTTAAGGAATGATTCGTGTTGTTCGATAGCCATTTCTATTTTAGCTACAATTTCTTCAACCGTATCATTTTCGTAATCTATTTGCAAAGGCGATTTGATAATCATCGATTGTTGCACTCCTTTCTTTTTGATATTTATTCCCTTTTTATCAAACGAGCGACGGAATCCATCGATTACGATGGGCACCACCACAGGTTTGTATTGCTTGATGAGGTGTGCAGTACCCTTGCGGATAGGTTTCCACGGCGAGGTAGTGCCCTGCGGGAAGGTAATCACCCAACCATCGGCAAGGGCGATACCTATGTTTTCCACGTCGGCTTGGCGGACTTCGCGATGTATTTCTTTCCCTTTTTCGCGCCAAGTTCTGTTCACCGGTATAGCTCCTGCGTAACCTAATATTTTGGGCAGAATCCCTGATTTCATAGTCTCGGAAGCCGCCACGTAATAAATGTTGAGTTTTGGGTTCCACAGATAGCCCATATTATCCAAGGTATCTTTACGACCTTTAAGACTTGCGTTGAACACGTGAAACATAGCTGTTACGTCGGCGAAATAAGTCTGGTGATTTGAAATGAACATCACATTCTGTGGTGGCAATTCGCGAATAACGTCCGAACCCTCAATCTTCAGTTGGTTAAAACCATCATACCTGCTGTGAGTAAGGATACCAAAAACGCGGATGAGCCATCGTTTTACGAAAAGTGTATGTCCGAAAGGGTCTTTTTTAAATAAAGGCATTGTTCAATTTTTTGATTAGGTGATGAGCTAAAAAGTCAATTACTATAGTAACAAATTAACTCATTAACTCATCAGTTTAGTTTATTGAAAAGTCTCTCTTGCCATCTGCATAGCATTCTTTGTATTTGTTGTAAATCTTCACAGTTTCTTGGGCATTTCTCAGCCGTGAAAAGCTATTACAAATATTAAAGTTTAGCTTTTAGTTTTTCTATAAGCTTGGGAACAACTTCAAAAGCATCGCCTACCACGCCGTAATCGGCAGCTTTAAAGAAAGGAGCCTCGGCATCGGTGTTGATAACCAGCTTTACTTTTGAGGCATTAACCCCCGCCAAGTGTTGTATAGCCCCTGAAATGCCAATGGCAATATACAAGTTAGGCGCAACGGGTTTCCCTGTTTGTCCTACGTGCTCAGCGTGTGGGCGCCAACCCATATCGGCCACAGGCTTAGAACAAGCGGTGGCAGCGCCGAGTACTTCGGCAAGATCTTCGATTATGTACCAATTCTCGGCGGCTCTTAATCCGCGTCCTCCTGATACCACAATAGAGGCATCGTCTAGCGGTACTTTGCCTGTAGCCTTCTCGGTAGCGATTATCTTTATATCGAAATCACTATCTGAAAGGATAGGGGAGAAGGGTTCTACAATTGCCGGAGTAGGATTTTCTTTTACTCCGAAGGCATTAGGAGCTAATCCTACTATTTTTATAGGTGTTGTGATTTTGTTTAAACTTACGGATTTGTTAGAAAAGGCATTACTCTTAATAGTAAAATCGTTTTCAGGAAGTGAAATGACGTTAGGTACATAACCTGCTTGTAAAGAAGTGGCTAATAAAGGGGCAATATTCTTGGCTTGCGACGAGGCGCTGAAAAGCACCGTTGTACTCCCTTCTTTCTTCACTGCCTGTTGTAATATTTGTGCTACAGCCTTCGCCGAAAAGTGTTGTAGCTTTTCATCGGCTACGTTCAATACTTTATCAATACCATAAGTGCCTAACATTTCAGGATTATCAATATTGATAGTTACTGCTACTATTTTGGTATTTTGTTTCTGAGCAAGAGTTTTGGCATAAGTAGCCACTTCATAACTACTTTTCTTTACTTTTCCGTTTTCGGAATCTATATATATGAGTATGGACATTTTTATTAAATTACTTTAGCTTCGTTGTGTAATAAATCAATAAGAGTATCTAAATCATCAGCCGATACCATTTTTACAGGTTTTTTGGCAGGAAGTTTCTCAAAACCTATGGTTGTTACTCTCGTATCTGTATTTTCAGCAGGCAACACAGTAATTACTTTAGTGCGAGCTGCCATTAGGTTGCGCATATTTGGTATACGAAGGTCTTTCTCTTGGGTAAGTCCTTTTTGTCCCGCAATTACTAACGGAAGAGTTGCGGAGAGTTTTTCCTTACCGCCGTCTATTTCTCGTTCAGCCGTTACCTCTGTCCCATTGATATCTAAACCAATGCATTTGTTGATAAAGGGTAGATTTAGTAATCCTGCCAAAAATCCTCCCACCATTCCGCCGTTATAATCAATAGACTCCTTTCCTGTAATGATAAGGTCGTAATTTCCCTCTTTAGCTACCTTAGCCAACTGAGTAGCTACAAAAAAAGCATCAGTAGGAGTGGCATCAATACGGATAATATCGTCAGCACCAATGGCGGAAGCCTTGCGCAATACGGGTTCTGTTTCTTGGGTGCCTACATTCACAAGGGTGATAGTAGCGCCTAACTTTTCTTTAAGCAAGATTGCCTTAGTGAGGCAGAATTCATCGTTAGGATTGATGATAAACTGCACTCCTGTAGGGTCGAACTTCTTATTTTCATCAGTAAAATTTATTTTCGAAGTAGTGTCGGGAACGCTACTGATACATACTAATATCTTCATAATCTTATAGATAATATAATTAAAATGATACATTAATAACCAAAAGGTGGTTATTTTTGAAGCGGTAAAAGTACTTCCTTTTGTATAACTGTGCAAACTATTATGCGAAAAAAATGTAACTTTGCCGTCTAACTATTTGAAATACTAAATAGAAATAATGAATCCTCCAGTAACCGATATGCAACTTTTAGGACAGTTATTGCGTTGCCCTAGCGGAATATATGCAAAAGAAGTAGGTGAATATACTTTCTTTTCCAATCGCACTATGATTTTCAATACTATTGATTGTTTATCACTTTTGCCCAATAGCAATGTTTTAGAAATTGGCTTCGGCAATGCCAGCCATTTACCTTATTTATTTGAAAAAGAGCCAACCATTCACTATACAGGAGTAGAAACTTCTGTGGAAATGATAACTGAGGCTACTGTAAGCAATCCCGAATTGGTAGCGCAACAATCTGTTTCTTTTCTGCAAGTACAACCCGATGAGAAACTTGAGTTTAATATACTTTTTGATGTTTGCTTTTCAATCAATACACTTTACTTTCTTAAAAGCCTTATTCGCTATTATCGCAATATTTATCAGTTGCTCAAGCCTATGGGAAAGGTAGTGATTACTTTTATTGATAAGTCAGTAGGTGAGAAAGCTCCTTTTGCACAAGTGGGATTTAAGTTTTATACTGTTCCCGAAGTGCGAAAAATACTCTCACGCATAGGGTTTAAGAATATCAAAGAGTATACTTTTGAAGAAACACTTGTTTCTAAGAGTGGCAAGAAAATACGTCGTCCTTATTGCATAATGATGGGAGAAAAATAAAAACCTCTCTGCTTTTTATTCTTCATTCCATATTTTCCACGCTTTTTCAGCTTGAAGTTCTAACATTAGTTGCCCATTACAAATAATAGCTCCCTGCTTTTCTCCTCTGTGTAGAAATGTAGTTTGTGAAGGATTATAAATAAGGTCATAAAGTAAGTGCTCAGGAGTGAGATACTGATAAGGAATAGGAGGACAGTCATTAATATTAGGAAATGTACCTAAGGGAGTACAGTTAATAATAAGGTGATAATTTTCTATAATCTCTTTGGTAAGTTCTGTATAACCAAACTGATTTATCTGTGGTGTGCGAGAAACAAAACGATAATCAATATTTAGTTGCTTGAGCGCATAAGTAACAGCACTAGATGCACCTCCCGTACCTAAGATAAGAGCGTGAGTATGCTGTGGTTGCAATAAGGGAGATAATGATTTACTAAAGCCATAGTAGTCGGTATTATAGCCGACGAGTCCATCAGGAGTAACTTTTATAGTATTTACAGCTCCAATGGCTTGTGCAGTAGCATCAACGGTAGTAAGTAGCTTCATTATTTCTCGCTTATACGGAATGGTAACATTCATTCCTCGTAAATTGGGAGTGCTTTTTAAGAGAGCGGGTAATTCATTAAGATTTTGTATATCAAAATTGATATATTCACAATCATTAATACCTTCTCGTTTAAATTTCTCAGTGAAATATTTTCGAGAAAAAGAATAGCCAATATTACGACCCACAAGAGCAAAAATTGTCATAAGAAAACGCTTTTTTTAATAGATAAACTATACATATTATCTATATACTGAATGTTACCTCTTACCTAACTTAAATTTTCCTATCAATCACGTAATTTACCATTAGGGTTAAGGCTTCTTTATAAGGTGAGACTGGGAATTCATCCAATATATTTAGGGCTTTTTGTTGGAACTCTTTCATTTTAGTCGTAGCGTATTCCAGCCCTTTATGATTCTTTACAAATTCAATTACTTCCTTTACGCGTTTTTTGTCTTTGTTGTATTTTTTTACCGAATTGATAAGCCATTGTTTTTCTTCTTCAGAACAAGTATTGAGTACATAAATAAGTGGTAGGGTCATTTTTTGTTCTTTAATATCTATACCCGTAGGTTTGCCAATTGCGTCTTCGGTATAATCAAAAAGGTCGTCTTTTATTTGGAAAGCCATTCCTATGTATTCACCAAAGAGTCGCATTTTCTCTATCAGTTCGGTTTGTTCTGGCTGTACCGAACAAGCTCCCATCGCACAACAAGCGGCTATAAGCGTCGCGGTTTTCTGACGGATAATCTCGTAGTACACCTCTTCTACAATGTCTAACCGACGAGCTTTTTCTATCTGCAAGAGTTCGCCTTCACTCATTTCACGTACGGCTACCGAGATAATGCGCAATAGGTCGAAATCACCATTGTCTATAGAGAGTAGTAAGCCTTTAGAAAGTAGGTAGTCACCTACCAATACAGCTATCTTGTTTTTCCATAAGGCATTGATTGAGAAGAACCCTCGGCGCTTGTTGCTGTCGTCCACTACATCATCGTGTACAAGGGTAGCAGTGTGTATGAGCTCTATTACCGATGCTCCCCGATAGGTGCGTTCGCTCACCTTACCTCCCGATACCATCTTGGCTACTAAGAACACAAACATCGGTCTCATTTGCTTGCCTTTGCGATTTACAATATAGTAGGTAATACGATTCAGTAAGGCAACCTTAGACGACATCGAGCTACGGAACTTCTGTTCAAAAAGTTCCATTTCTTCACGGATAGGTTCTTTTATTTGAGCTGTTATCTTCATTGCTCGAAGTTGTCAATTTCTACTTTTAGATTATTGATGATAAACTCTTGACGGTCAGGAGTGTTTTTGCCCATATAGAACTCCAAGAGCTGTTCGGTATGGATAGTTTTGTCCATCATTACAGGGTCTAAGCGTATATCTTCTCCTATAAAATCTTTAAATTCATCGGGAGAGATTTCTCCCAATCCTTTGAAACGAGTAATTTCAGGTTTGCCCTTTAACTTGTCTATGGCTGCTTCCTTTTCTTCTTCGCTGTAACAATATATTTTTTGTGTTTTGTTGCGCACACGGAATAGAGGTGTTTGCAGTATATATAAATGCCCTTCTTTGATGATTTCGGGGAAGAACTGCAAAAAGAAAGTGATAAGCAAAAGACGAATGTGCATACCGTCTACATCGGCATCGGTGGCTACCACGATGTTATTGTAGCGAAGGTCGTCCATAGAGTCTTCAATATTTAAGGCGGCTTGTAATAGGTTGAACTCTTCATTTTCATACACTATTTTCTTACTCATTCCGTAGGTATTCAAAGGTTTACCACGTAGTGAAAAAACGGCTTGTGTGGTTACATCACGCGATTTGGTAATAGAGCCCGAAGCTGAATCTCCCTCAGTAATGAACAAGGTACTTTGTAGGGTACGCTCGTCTTTGGTATCGGTGAGGTGCACGCGACAGTCGCGTAGTTTACGGTTGTGTAAGCTTGCTTTTTTAGCTCTTTCTTTTGCCAATTTGCGAATACCTGCCAAGTCTTCACGTTCGCGTTGTGCCTGCATAATCTTCCGTTGTAGCGCATCGGATATCTCAGGGTTTTTATGTAAGAAATCATCTAAGTGGCGACTGATGAAATCATTGATATAGGTGCGCACAGAAGGCATTCCTTCTCCCATTTCGGTAGAACCGAGCTTGGTTTTCGTTTGGCTCTCAAACACAGGTTCCATCACTTTGATTGAGAGACCCGCGATGATAGACTTACGCACATCGGAGGCATCGTAGTTCTTTTTATAGAAGTCGCGAATGGTCTTTACATAAGCCTCTTTGAAAGCGTTGAGGTGTGTACCCCCTTGTGTAGTGTTCTGACCGTTTACAAAGGAGTAATACTCCTCGCTGTACTGAGTTTTGCTGTGAGATATGGCAATCTCAATATCTTCACCTCTAAGGTGAATGATAGGGTAAAGAAAATCCTCTTCATTGTTGTTTTCGGTGAGGAGGTCTTTGAGCCCGTTTTCAGAATAGTACTTTTCACCATTGTAGTTGATAGTAAGCCCTGGGTTGAGGTATACGTAGTTTTTGAGCATACGCACCACATACTCATTACGAAACTTGAAGTTCTTAAAGATAGTGTCGTCTGGAATAAAAGTTACGCTGGTACCGCGCCTTTTCTGGCTTTCCTCAATGGCGCTTTCTTCTTTTAGCAGACCTCTCTCAAAAATAGCCGATTTGCATTGACCATCGCGCACCGATTCCACTTTGAAGTAGGTAGAAAGAGCATTCACAGCTTTTGTACCCACCCCATTGAGTCCGATAGATTTCTTAAAAGCTCGGGAGTCGTACTTACCCCCCGTATTCATTTTCGATACTACATCTACTACTTTTCCTAAGGGAATACCGCGCCCATAGTCGCGTACTTCTACTTGGTTATCGGTGATTTTTACGTCGATGGTCTTACCAGCTCCCATCACGAACTCATCTATACAGTTGTCTATTACCTCTTTGAGAAGAATATAAATACCGTCGTCGGATGAAGAGCCATCGCCCAGCTTCCCGATATACATACCAGGGCGTGTGCGAATGTGTTCTTGCCAGTCCAAAGAGCGGATACTATCCTCGTCATATCTAATTTCTTCCATAAAGTTTACTTTCGTTTTTAGATGTGCAAAAGTATTAAAAATTATTCATATCCAAAAAATAAATATCTGTCTCCTTTGCTTACAATTGTTTTGAAAAACAATTATAACATAAAGGTGTTGCTACCGTTACTTTCTTCTCCTCTCCACAGCAATGGCAGTACTTCTCTTCGTAGAAACGGTTGCCGAACTTCACCCACGCTTCATAACAGCTGTCGCACAAAGGCTTCGAAGGGTCAAAAGGAATAGCGGTATTACAACGGATACAGTGTCCTTTTTTCTCTTCTTGTACGGCATTTTCCTGAGGTGTTTCGGTTTCTACAGCTCTTTCAGGGGTAGGCTCGCGTTCTGCGAGTGGTCTGTTCTCGGCATTTGCGTAGTTTTCGGGTACAAAAGAGGAATAGCGGATAGGCTTCACTTCTCTGTTAGACAATACATCGTTTACCAAATCCAAATGCACAGTAGAGCCTACATAGTCTTTCGCCAGACCTAAAAACTTCTTGTTGTAGTTAGGACGTTTGGCAAAGATAGTATAACCGCTGTCGAGTACACTCATAATGGTGTTTTTGGAAGTCTCGAAGAAGTTGTTTTTGTTCACAAGGTCGGTGAGGGCTTTTTCGGCGAGTACGCCAAACTCTACCTTGTTTACCAGCGAGTAATCCAAAAGGTTCATAGAGGTAATCACCGATTGCTTTTCGTTGGCATAATATTGTCCGTGTAACTGTGGAATATACACCATTGTGATATTCGGGAAGCCCAAAAAGTACTCAATATCTTCACGTTTACAATTTTCTTCTCCATTAGAGGTACTTTTACCAAACCCAATGAGTATATGCAGTTTGGTGTTGTTTAAAAGCTGTTTAAAAACATTGTCTTTGAGATAATTCCCCAGCTGAATATAAGGCGAAATGATAATAAGCTCCTTTTCCGCCTTAAAAAGGGTATCGTAAATAGTATCCGATAGTGGTTTTCCTGTTAAAAAGTCCATAGTATGTTTTTGTTAAGAGTGTGCTTAGTTTTAATACATTAAGGAGTAAAAGATATTTCTTGTATATCAGAAGTAGGTTTGATAATAACCTTATTCAGAGAGTCATTTTTGATAAATATGTAATCTGTTGTTTTATAGATGAAATATCTATTAGGGTCATTATATCTTAAAATAGTATCATTATTTTTTAACACTATATTAAATGTCTTTCGTCCTTTTTTTACATTTTTCATCTCTTTTGCCTCTTCTATTCCTATCATATATGAAGAGACAGAAAAAATAGCTATTCCTATTATAATAGCAAAGGTACTATCTAAAAAGAACCATATTATAACAATAGATACAATAACTAGGACTATTATTCCTGTACTTTGCAATGATAGAAAATTAGACTTGTATAAAAAAAACAAGCAAAATAAAAGAATAAGTATTAATAAGACTACCCTTATAATATTTATTTTACTCCTTACATTATTCTTGCCCATCTGAATAAGAAAAGCTAAAAATGGGGTGCAAAAAAGTATTACAATTGATATTAGAAAATAGTATAATAGTGATTTTATATAAAGAAAATTTATGCAATCACTAATATTAAAATATATTTCATAAGAAATACCAAACTCTCCTAAAAAAGAAGCTAAATATATAAAGCCTATAAGAATAAAAATAGGTATAGATATGATACTCATTAGAGTCCAATCAATTTTTTGTTGATTAATGTTTTTTTTATTTCTATTTTTCTCTAATAAAGAGCTACCTATAGAAGTGTAATGCTTATTTCTTTTAATAATTCTCATTTCTAAAAAAAATATTTATGTAAAATTTTTAATATTATAAATTAATATTTAACTTTGCTATTTAGCTCTGAAAAATCAATTAACATCCTAATATATCTTTCAACTTCTTATTAGTATCAAAAGTTTTATTTTTAAACTTATTAAGTGGGTTTGCAGAACCTCTCAGTACGTTTTCTAATATACTAATTTTAGAAGGCTTTTGAGCATTAGGATTATTTTTTATATTAATTAATACAAGAGAACAATTATTAAATGCATATTTTGAAGCCTCTCTATAACCTTTTTCATCTTTTGCTCCAAAACCTAATTTTTTCATAGAAATTACATATAGCAATCTATTAAACCATGCATTTGTTCTCAAATCAAAATGCTTAGCTATCCTTTCAGTAAAAGAAACTGTTTCAGCTTTTCCTACCAAAATAATATCCTCTTTTTCTTTAAAAATATATACTCCACATCCTCCTTCAATAAATTCATCATTATAATAAGTTAAGTCTTTAACTTTCAGTTCATTTAAAGGAATTCCTTCTGTTTTTCTAATTACTTCAATAAAGTCACCAAGTGTGAAATCTTCGTAATTTTCAAATTCTATAATATAGTTTTTCATATTCATTATTTTATAAGAATGATTACTTTTGAGTATACTTTTCTTTAATATAATCAGCTACTTTATCTATTTCAGGGAATAAAGAGCTTTCATTTATTCCTAATTTATCTAATTCTTTTATAATCTGTTCCTTATCTGAACTTTTAATTATTAATCTCTCTTTGACCTCTACCTGCTTATCAGACTTAGAAGAAGTATCTGTTCCTAAGTTATCAAATTCGTTTTCTTCAATTTCTACTTTTCCTCTTATTACCCATTCAGAAGGAACTTTTGCTATTTTCTTTAAAGGCTTTTCTTTAGGGGCTATTGTTAAATGAGTATCTTCAATTCCAAAGATTAAAAATGTTCCTTGTTGTCTTATTATACGTGGGTTGTCTAACTTAGGCTTAATTGCGAAAACACTTCCTACATCATCAGGATTAATTATGTTCTGAAAATAAGATTTATCTTCTTTTATGAAGTGTAATAGTTCCCCAAAAAAATTTTCATTAATATGCTCTCTTTCTTCCCATAAGAGATCTTCTGTTTTCTTCTCAAGTTTTTTAAGTAAAATGTATATTAATTGTTTTTTTTCTTCATCACAAGAGGACTGGAATTTATCTCTTATTATATTATTGATACATTCTTTTATTTCATTTGGATATAGATAGAAATTTTTATCTGTTATGTAATTGTCTATCGAATCTAATGACTCTTCTAATTTACTATCACAAGATTCTATGTGATTTTTGTTTTTTTCTTTTTCTACTTCATTTACATAGTTTTTGAGATGATAGTAATTCTCATTTTTGTAGAAAAAATCTTCTTTGCATTTAGCAAGATTAGCTAAAACAGCAATTCTATCACTATCAAAGTAGCGAATATTTTCGTTAGGAATATTAAGGATTATAACCTCTCCATCTATATTATCTTCTTTATAAAGAGGCTTTCCTTCCTTATTGAATTTAGGTTTCCCTTTCTTATCTATTTCTCTTTTAAATTTTTTAGATTTTTCACAAGCAAAATACAAAGCTACTAAAGCATTGGTTGTTAAGTCTAATAATCGTGTAGGGACACCATAATGTTGCATTAAAGCTAATGACTCTATAGCACTCTTGCCGCTAAAATCATAAGGTACTTTAGAAATCACATCTCTATAAATGTTATGCTCATTTATAATAAACTTTTCTTCTCGATAAACATAAGGTTTTAATTCATAAATTATATCAGAGTGTCCTCTATAGAATAAAGTTTTTTCATCTTCTATATTCCCTATATTCCTTATCAGTTCTAAAAACTGACTTACATTTTCTATATATGTTATGTTTTCAATACTCTTTGTATTCTTTGGTTTGTCTGTGTTCATACTTTCATTTGTTAGATTTTATTCTTAACTCTTTACCAAAGCAACCGCCTGCCCGTACTACGCTCAGTCATTCAACTTCAACACCGCCATAAACGCACTTTGTGGTATCTCTACGTTCCCCACTTGACGCATACGTTTCTTACCGGCTTTCTGTTTCTCTAAGAGCTTACGTTTACGCGAGATATCACCCCCATAACATTTAGCGGTAACGTCTTTGCGGAGCGCTTTAATAGTCTCACGCGAGATAATTTTAGCCCCAATAGCCGCTTGTATCGGAATGTCAAACTGCTGGCGCGGGATCAGCTCGCGGAGCTTCTCGCACATCTTCTTGCCTATATTATAAGCATTATCGGCGTGGATAAGGGCAGAGAGCGCATCTACCGACTGAGAATTAATGAGGATATCCACTTTCACGAGGTTAGAAGCGCGCATACCTATTGGCGAATAGTCAAACGAAGCATAGCCCTTGCTCACTGTTTTAAGTCGGTCGTAGAAGTCGAACACGATTTCGGCAAGTGGCATATCAAAGTTCAGCTCTGCACGCTCAGGGGTGAGGTAGTGCTGGTTGGTTATCTGTCCGCGTTTCTCAATACATAGCGACATTACCTGACCTATAAAATCGGACTTGGTAATGATGCTCGCCTTGATATATGGCTCTTCCACACGGTCTAATTTCGAAGGGTCGGGGAGGTCAGAAGGGTTATTTACGATAATCGCTTTTTCGGGTTCTTTCTTGGTAAAAGCGTGGTAACTTACGTTGGGTACGGTGGTAATCACGGTCATACCAAACTCGCGTTCCAAGCGTTCTTGCACGATTTCTAAGTGCAACATCCCTAAGAATCCACAGCGGAAACCAAAGCCCAAAGCGGTAGAACTTTCTGGGGTAAACACCAGCGAGGCATCGTTCAGTTGGAGTTTTTCCATTGAGGTGCGTAGCTCTTCGTAATCTTCGGTATCTACCGGATAAATTCCTGCAAATACCATTGGTTTCACGTTCTCAAAGCCGTCAATAGCTTCTTTACAACCGTCTACTGCCGAGGTAATCGTATCTCCTACTTTCACCTCACGCGCGTCCTTAATACCGGTGATAAGGTACCCCACATCGCCGGTGCCAATCACTTGCTTGGGCACTTGGTTGAGTTTAAGCGTACCCACCTCGTCGGCATCGTAAATTTTGCCGTTGGACATAAACTTGATTTTCTGCCCTTTGCGTATTTCACCGTTCATCACCCGGAAGTAAGTCTCCACCCCGCGGAAGGAGTTGTATACCGAGTCAAATATCAACGCTTGTAGTGGTGCCTTAGGGTCGCCAGTAGGAGCAGGAATACGCTCTATAATAGCCTCTAAAATTGCCTCTACGCCCAAACCTGTTTTTCCGCTGGCAGGGATAATCTCATCGGGCGAACAACCTAATAGGTCTACTATATCGTCTTTCACCTCTTCGGGGTTAGCACTGGGTAGGTCTATTTTGTTGAGTACGGGAATGATTTCAAGATCGTTTTCTAGAGCCAAGTAGAGGTTAGAAATCGTCTGTGCTTGTATGCTTTGGGCAGCATCTACGATCAGGAGTGCCCCCTCGCAAGCAGCGATGGAGCGCGATACCTCATAAGAAAAATCTACGTGACCGGGGGTATCGATAAGGTTGAGAATATACGTTTCGCCTTTGTACACATATTCCATTTGTATCGCGTGGCTCTTGATAGTGATACCGCGCTCACGCTCCAAGTCCATATTGTCGAGCAATTGGTCTTGTTTTTCGCGTTCGGTTACGGTTTGGGTAAAGTCGAGCAAACGGTCGGCTAAGGTACTCTTCCCGTGGTCGATATGTGCAATAATGCAGAAATTACGTATGTTCTTCATTTGTTTCTTAGTGTTTAGTTTTTAGTGATGAGTTGTGAGTTGTCTGTACCGAGAGACAACGAACTAATAATTAAAGGTGCAAAGATAGAAAATAATTGTCAATTCACAAATTGAAAGTTCTATCGTGCTTCAAAGAGGTTCTCATTTGTAGTCTGTCGGATTATTTGCAATATTTTTTTGATTGTAAATTTACTTTTTCAAAAGAAAAAGTTGCTAAATCAAAATTATTGTTTATATTTGCGACCAAATTAGAAAAAGAAAACAATATCTATTTCTTTAAAAGTATTAAGATTATCAATTTAAAAAACTTATCCAAATGAGAGATTTAACTAAAATGACAAACATTGAGGACTTGCGTGTGGTGTGTAAACGCAACGTCCCTAAGATGTTCTATGAGTATGTAGACACCGGCTCTTGGACTGAATCAACTTACAGAGAAAATGTTTCCGATTTTAATCCTATTAAATTCCGTCAACGCATATTAGTGGATATGGATAACCGTACCCTCGAAAGTACTCTTTTAGGGCAAAAGGTAAAGTTTCCCGCTATGACGGCTCCTGTTGGCTTTATGGGAATGATGTGGGCTGATGGTGAAATCCATATGGCAAAAGCCGCTCAAAAATTTGGAATCCCCTTTACGCTTTCTACGATGTCTATCTGCTCTATCGAAGATTTGGTAGAAGCAGGAGTAGAGCCCTTTTGGTTTCAGTTGTATGTAATGCGCGACCGCGATTTTATGAAAGACCTTATTCGTCGTGCTAAAGATGCTAAATGCTCTGCTTTAATGATAACCGTAGATTTGCAGGTGCTCGGCAATCGTCATCGCGATATCAAGAATGGACTTTCCACCCCGCCTAAGTTCACCATCCCTAATATGATTAATCTTTCTACTAAAATTCCTTGGGGATTGCGCTATGTGTTTGGCAATCGCCGTTGGACATTCCGCAATATTGCAGGTCACGCAAAAAGCGTATCCGACCTCTCTTCACTTTCCTCTTGGACAAAAGAGCAGTTCGACCCAAGTCTTAGTTGGAAAGATATCGCCGAAATTAAAGAATTGTGGGGGGGACTTATCATCTTAAAGGGTATTATGACTCCTGAAGATGCTATCGAAGCTGTGAAATATGGTGCCGATGCGATTATTGTGTCTAACCACGGAGGTCGCCAGATGGACGATACTATTTCCACTATCAAAGCACTCCCCGATATTGTAAGTGCCGTAGGTAGCCAAACCGAAGTATGGATAGACTCTGGTTTCTATACAGGGCAAAATATGCTCAAAGCGTGGGCGTTAGGAGCCAAAGGTATTATGCTTGGTCGTGCTCCTGTATATGGGCTCGGTGCTTATGGCGAAGAAGGCGTAACACGTGCTTTGCAAATATTATATGACGAAATGGATACTACTATGGCTTTTTCAGGTCATCGTAACCTCCAAGATGTAGATAGTAGTATTTTAGTAGAGGGTACTTACCCTCTGCCAAGCAATAATTTCCGAGTTTAGTTTAACTTTCATTGTAAAAAGAAAGAGCTTAATACATCATTTGTATTAAGCTCTTTCACTTTTTATTACAAACTATTAAAATTTAAATCACTTATCCTTCATTATAAATGCTCCTTACAATCCCGTCGGCAAGACCAATACGGGGTACGTGTACAATTTCTGCTCCTGACCATTTCATCGCATTGATGAACACTGTAAGTGCATACAGAATTACGTCGGCACGGTCGGGATTAAAGCCTAAGAGCCTGATGCGTTCATCGTAAGTAAATCCCGATACATAGTTATAGTAATCGGTGAGGTACTGATAGCTCAGTGGTTCTCCTTCTCTGCTGTTGGAGTTCTTGTGTATCTTGTTGATGTTCCCTCCTGAACCAATGGCTTCTATATGCTCACAGTCTTTCGTATGCTTTTTTATCCAGTGTTCTACTTCTTCCCACGTTTTATTGCTTACTTTGTTGTCTAATAAACGTACTGTACCTATGGGGAACGAACGCGACTTCTTTACCTTCCCCTTCGAGAAGACTGTAAACTCAGTACTACCCCCGCCTACGTCTATGTATAGGTAATCTTTATCTTTTTGTATTAAACTTGAAATATCGGTAGAGGCAATAATGCTCGCCTCTTCGGCGCCATCTATAATATCTATGCGCACTCCTGTACGTTTGTATACCTCATCGGCTACTTGTTGCCCATTGGTAGATTCTCGCATTGCCGAGGTCGCACAAGCGCGATACTTTTCCACTTGGTTTACTTTCATCAGCAAACTGAACGCTTGCATCGTGTCTGCCAATCTATCGGTGTTTTCTTCTGAGATGAGTCCGTCTAAAAACACATCAGCTCCCAAACGGATAGGCACGCGCACCAAGCTGGCTTTGGTAAATTTCGGAGCTTCGTTAGGCTCTTCCAATACGTTCGAGATGAGCAATCTCACCCCGTTCGACCCTATGTCTATCGCTCCTAATTTTTTGATATTCATTTCGTAATTATTTGTCTTTGTCCATTTCTAAAGAGCGCACTTTTAGCGGGTTTTTGGTCAGTTCAGCGTACTCTTCACGGTTTCTAAACACATCTAAAGCAGTGAAAATAGCGTGACGGAACGACTCAGGGTCGGCAATGCCCTTGCCTGCTATTTCGTAAGCCGTACCGTGGTCGGGCGAAGTGCGTACTTTGCTAAGTCCTGCTGTATAGTTCACACCACTACCAAAGGCAATGGTTTTGAACGCGATAAGCCCTTGGTCGTGGTAAGGTGCTAATACCGCATCGTAGTTCCGGTAGGTTTGTGAACCGAAGAAACTATCGGCAGCAAAAGGTCCAAATACCAATATATTCTCATCGAAATACAGCTTTTTCAAGGCTGGGCGTAACACTTCGTCATCTTCGTTACCTATCACGCCTTTGTCTCCGCAATGTGGATTAATGCCCAATACGGCTATTTTAGGGCGTTGTAAGCGGAAGTCCTTAATGAGTGATTCGTTCATCAGGCGCGCTTTCTCCATAATGAGGGCTTCTGTAATAAGAGAAGAAACCTTTTTTAAAGGCACGTGGTCAGTAAGTAAACCCACTTTCAGGTCTTCGCTCACCATAAACATCAGGCTAGTACCGTTGAGCTCTTGTGCCAAATAATCGGTGTGACCAGGGAAGTGAAACGCGTCCGACTGTATGTTGTTCTTATTGATAGGAGCGGTTACCAGTACATCAATACTGTTGTTTTTTAATGCTTCCACCGCAGCTTGTAATGATAAAAAGGCATATTTGCCACCTTCTTCGGTTTCTTGTCCGAAGGTAACCGTAGGTGTTTCTTTCCAGCAGTTTAGCACATTTAGCTTGCCGTCAATAGCAGCTTCCACACTCTCAATTCCTTGAAAATTGGCAGTGGTATTGAAATGTTTCTTCTGAAAAGAAACTAACTTGTTCGAAGCAAAAATAATAGGCGTACACAATTCCAATATTTGGTGGTCTTCAAAGGTTTTTAGGATAATTTCAAGCCCTATACCGTTCATATCACCAATGGAAATTCCTACTTTTATGGGTTTTTCTTTCATAAAATGAAATACATTTTAAGGTACTTATTCTTCTCTCTGAGTGTAGAATACGCTTATTCTGGGCAAGCGTTTTTCTACTTCTTCGTATTGCTGAGTAGTGAAATTACGGTTGTTGATGTACAAAACACCCTTCCACTGTATTTTCTCTATCGATTTTATAAATTGTTTGAAATCAAGCGGATTGTCGTTGATATTCACGTAAGTTAATCGTGGATTTTCAGCCAATGCTTGTGGTAATTTAGTGAGGTTGTTCGCATTGAAGTATACGTTTTCTAACTTTGGCAAACGTCCCACTGAGGCAGGCACTTCGCTAAGCGCAGCATTGCGCAACGATAGTTCTTCAAGTAGTGGCAACTTGTCGAAGTTATCAGGAAGTACTTTTATTTTGTTCTTCGTGTCAAACTGACTGATGATAAGTGATTTCAACTTAGGTAAAGCAAACACTTGCTCTGGGAAATCTGTAAATTCAGCTCCTTCAAACTTCAAATTTTCTAACTGTTTTAAGTTCATAAGTGACGCAGGCACTTCGGTAATCGGGTTATAGATATCTATAGTTTGCAAAGCCGAAAGACTGCCGATGTTCTCAGGTAATTTGCTGAGGTTATTGAGGCGTAATACCAATACTTTTAGTGTTTTATTTTCAACACTTAGCTCAGGAAATGAAGCTATCCCCACTTCCTTTATTTCCAATACTTCAAGTTGCTGTGCTTCACTGAAAAGCCTTCTCAATAAAGCCTCACTTACTTGCACTTCATTATTTGAATTGCTATAAATTCTAACTTCTTTTAGCTTAGTAAAGTTAGTCTTCATAAGCTCTTCAGCGCTCCTGAAACTTTGTTCATCTCCGCTGGTAGTGGCAATTCTTATTTGCATAGATTGTGCCCCTGCAACAAACGGAATTGCGAGGGCAAACACGCATAAAAGTTGTTTTATTTTTTTCATTGTTCTATTTTTTATCTGTAAATAATTATTACTTTTGTCCTTTCAGAGTGCAAAGATATAAAAAATATGGGAGTAACACAAACTTATTCTTTTCATAGTAATGGTAAATTGCTCATTACGGGCGAATATGCGGTGCTCGACGGGGCGCTCGCTTTTGCTTTACCCACCCAAAAAGGACAGACATTGAAGGTAACAGAAGGAGCAAATGAAAACCGATGGCAAGCCTTTGATGCCAACGGTGATTTGTGGTTCGACAGTGCGACACTCACTACTGAAACCGACCAACAAATAGCGCAAACATTGCAAAAAATTCTCACTACGGCTACTCTCCTCAACCCCAATTTCAAAGATAAATGGCTACACTCTCAAGTGCAAACTCATTTAGAGTTCCCTCGTTTGTGGGGCTTAGGCACTTCCTCTACACTCATCAACAATATAGCACAGTGGGCAGCCGTAAATCCATACGAACTGCTTTTTAAGAGTTTTGGTGGCAGTGGTTACGATATCGCTTGTGCCAAAAGCAATACCCCATTGTTGTATAAGTTGGAAGGAGGCAAACCACATAGTTACCCTTTGCGCTTTCTTTTTCCTCATACGCATCAAATCTACTTCGTTTATCTCAATCAGAAACAAAATAGCAAGGACGGAATTGCGCGTTATCGGTCAGTAACTAAAAGTAAACGCAAACTTGCTGAGAGCATTACTCGCCTTACTGAACAGTTTGTTTTAGCGCACACCGTAACCGATGTTTGCCAGATATTAAACGAACACGAAACCCTCATTAGCAACTACTTGAGTATGCCCACCGTTAAAGAGCATCTTTTCCCCGATTTCAATGGCACAGTGAAGAGTTTGGGCGCTTGGGGAGGTGATTTTGTATTAGCCATTTCCGAAACCGAAGATACCCCCGCTTATTTTGCCTCCAAAGGTTTTGATACTTGCGTCCCTTACAACGAAATGATATAACATAAACCTCTGAATTGCTATTGTTGCATTTTTTCTGTTAAAATTGAGGTTTTACCCTTAATTTATTCAATATTTTAAAATCGTCTTATCTCCCTCTGATATTCAGTATAGTAAGCTCATTCCTTCGTCTTTCCTTCGTCTTTTGTTCGTCTTTCCTTCGCTTTAGCTTCGAGTTTCCTATAAGTTACCTATAAGATACGATAATGTTTAGTTGTGCTGTTTTTCAGTACTTTATAAATTTGGGGCTAAAAAATATTTTACTGTCTTATTTTGAAGAAAAATAGCTGTTTTAGCTATTTTTAACAGAAAAAACGCAAAAGTACTTTTCCTATTTATTGTCGATAGCACTATAGTAAAGTGCTTCATACATTGGCACTATTTTATCCTCGTCAAAACGTTCGGCTACTTTGCGGGCATTCTGTTTAAATTGTGCCAATCGGTTTTTGTTTTCAAGTATGTAAATAGCCTTCTCAGCCATTGCTTTTACATCGCCTATGGGGCACAGATAGCCCGATACGCCCTCTTCATTCACTTCTGGAAGTCCTCCGGTATTGCTCGATACTACCGGAACGCCTGCTGCCATTGCTTCTAATGCCGAAAGTCCAAAACTCTCAGAGGCAGAAGGGAGTAAGAATAAATCGGTGAAACACAAAATGCGGTCTATATCAGAAGTATTACCTAAAAACAGCACTTTGCTTTTGATGCCTAAATCCTTGCAGAGCTGGTCGGCTATCTCGCGCTCAGGTCCGTCACCTACCATTATGAGCTTAGCAGGAAGTTTCTGCTGAATGCCATAAAAAATTCTCACCACATCGTCTATGCGTTTTACCTTCCTAAAATTACTAATGTGTGTAACGATGAGTTCCTCAGGCTTTGCCATTACAGTGCGTTTGCAAGGAGAAGTTTCTTTGGATTTTTTTATATTTGTGAAGTTAGGAATTACTTTAATATCTTTATCTATACGGAAAAGTCTTAAAGTATCTTGCTTCAAACTCTCGGACACTGAAGTTACAATATCCGATTCGTTAATGCTAAACGTGACTGCCTCTTTGTAAGTAGGGTGGTTGCCCACAAGGGTAATATCGGTGCCGTGAAGAGTCGTTACCATAGGTACTTCTATTCCTTCTCGTTTGAGCATTTGTTTAGCCATATAACCTGCATAAGCGTGCGGAATAGCGTAATGCACGTGCAAAATATCTATGTGATAGGTTTTTATCACATAAGCCATTTTGCTGGACAATGCTAGTTCGTAAGGCTGGTAGTGAAACAAGGGGTATTCCTCTACGTGCACTTCGTGAAAGTGAATGTTCATCTCCAAGAAGTCTAAACGCACGGGGTAACTATACGTGATAAAGTGCACCTGATGACCTTTGCGAGCTAAGGCAAGCCCGAGTTCGGTAGCTACAACACCACTCCCTCCAAAGGTAGGGTAACACACTATGGCTATATTCATATTTGATATATATTAGAGAGGCAAAGGTACTAATTTTTCTGTGGGTATTGAAAATATTAACAAAAAATTATATCTTTGTACTCAGTAAATAGCGTTCTATATGAAAACTTTAGATTCTTTTATAAATATTAAAAACGGCGATTTTCTCCTTATAAAAGGAGAGACCATTACTGCCGATACTACTTTTGCAATTCTTAGAGAACGTTTTCCTAATAACAAAGTATGGGACGTAGGGACAGGCTATTATTGGTTGTATTTCAGCGATTGTTCTTTTGAGGGGAAGTTATTTAATGTGTCGCTTTGTTTTGAAGGAGAACAGCTAAAATTCTTAGGTTTTGCAATGAAGAATGAAAAACAAACCTCGTGGGACGATTGGAGTGAAGTATACGAATTGCAGACTGAAAAATATTATGACCAATGGCTTACAACACATATAGGCAAGGAACGCACTTTCTCTTGGGGAACTATTAAGTCTATTTACGACCACAAAGGAGGGGGTACAGCTATTTGGGTGAATTATAACAAATAAAAGAGGCTTTCTATAAAGCTATAGAAAACCTCTTGTTATCGAGTAAGCCTCTCAGTGAGAGGAATTGGTACCTCAGCTTAAAAGCTATAATGCTCTTTAATTTGAAATGACGAATAGGTAAAGCGGGTTATAAATCTTCGTTCAAACTATCAATAATAGTTAGTTTAGCAAAGCGTAATAATATATTTTTTAAGCCTCCTGTCTCGAAATTTATTTGCGCCTTTTTATCATTTCCTGTTCCCTCCAATGAAATTACTTTACCACGACCGAAACGTTCGTGATAAACTGCTGTTCCTATATCCAGTCCGTTATAAGTATTTTTATTATTACTATTAGAATTATACAAAGCATTCACAGGTTTTAACTTCCTGAGTTTTTGTTGTTCTTCTCCTGTTGGGGCGTTTTTATGAGGAGGTATTCCACTTATAGGTTTCTGCAAACGTAGTTTACTTTTATCTACTTCACCAAAAATATCCCTATCAATAAGTGGTTTATATCGATAATTAGGATTAGAAATAGAAGGTGTAAGATACTGCAGATAACGTTCATCTATTTCTTCGATAAATCTACTTGGCTCGGCATCAGAAAGTTTTCCCCAACGATAACGGTTTTCTGCATAAGTTAAATAGGCTTGTTTCTCAGCACGGGTGAGTGCTACATAAAATAACCTTCTTTCTTCTTCCAAATCATTACGTGATTGTATGCTCATTGCCGAAGGGAACAAATCTTCTTCCATCCCTACCACGTATACATACGGAAACTCCAATCCTTTTGCCAAGTGAATAGTCATCAAAGCTACACGGTCATCATCACCTATCTCTTTATCCATATCAGTAGCCAACGCAACATCTTCTAAATATTCTGAAAGACTTGCCCTGCTATCTGCTACATCTTCTTGTCCTTCTACAAAATCTTTCATACCATTAAGCATCTCTTCGATGTTTTCCATTTTGGCTATACCCTCGGGGGTACCATCTTTTTTAAACTCTTGCAAAAGCCCTGTTTTCTTTGCGACTTGCTCGGCAACTTCAAAAGCGTTTGCTTTTTGATTGAGTGCTTGAAAGTTAAGAATCATTACCACAAAATCAGTAAGTTTTTGTTTTGTAGTAGTATTGATGTGCAATTCTGGAAGTTTATTGATGTTATACATTATCTCGAAGATAGACTTCTTATAATGATTTGCTGCCAAAGTAAGCTTTTCCATTGTAGTTTCTCCAATGCCTCGTGCAGGAAAATTAATAATGCGCACCAAAGCTTCCTCATCATTTGGATTGATAATAAGTCTCAAATAAGCAAGCATATCTTTGATTTCCTTGCGTTGGTAGAATGACAATCCGCCATAGATGCGGTATGGAATGTCACGTTTTCTAAGGGCATCTTCAATAGCACGCGATTGTGAATTAGTGCGATAAAGCACCGCAAAATTACCATTAGGAAGCTGGTATTGCATCTTGTTTTCAAAGATAGAGCTCGCTACAAAACGACCTTCATCAGCATCAGTAGGGCTTCTATGAACTTTAATAGGCTCACCTAATTCATTTTCGGTGAAAACTACCTTTTCCAATCGTATTTTATTGTGTTCTATCACGCTATTAGCTGCTTCCACAATGTTTTTTGTAGAACGATAATTTTGCTCTAACTTATATTCTTTTGCCTCTGGATAATCATTTTTGAAATTGAGAATATTATTGATGTTTGCTCCCCTAAAAGCATAAATACTTTGCGCATCATCTCCTACTACACAAATGTTATGAAAACGGTCTGCCAAAGCCTTCACGATAAGATACTGAGAGTGATTGGTATCTTGATACTCATCTACCAGAATATACCTAAACCTATTTTGATATTTTGCCAATACATCAGGATATAGATTGAGGAGTTCATTTGTTTTCAGCAGTAAATCGTCAAAATCCATTGCTCCTGCTTTAAAACACCTGTCTACATATTCTTGATAAATTTCTCCTAAACGTGGTTGTCTTGCCATTGCATCAGCTTCCATCAGTTCAGGATTATTAAAATAGGCTCTCACCGTAATAAGACTGTTTTTAAAGGAAGAAATACGCGATTGTATTCGTTTATATTTATAGATATCCTTGTCTAACTCCATCTCCTTAATGATGCCATTAATAAGACGCTGAGAGTCTTGGGTATCATATATAGTAAAATTTTGAGGATATCCCAATTTATCGGCTTCGATGCGCAAGATTTTGGCAAAAACAGAGTGGAATGTACCCATCCATAGGTTCTTTGCTTCGTTGTTGCCTACAAGACTGGCAATACGCTTTTTCATTTCGTTGGCAGCCTTATTAGTAAAGGTAAGAGCAAGGATATTGAAAGCATCTACTCCTTCTCGCATCAAGTTGGCTATACGATAAGTAAGCACGCGAGTTTTACCAGAGCCTGCTCCTGCTATCACGATGATAGGTCCATCTTTTTGAAGCACGGCAGCACGTTGAGGAGCATTTAGACTTTCTAATTCCTTTAAAAATGTATCCATAATAATCTTCGCAAAAGTATGATGTATGTATATTATCCTCGTTTGAGTTCTATGACAGTAATTTCAGGCCATACGCCTAATCTTCCAGGAAATGCGTGATACCCAAACCCACGATTTACGTTTAAATATTGTGCTCCTTCTTGATACATACCTCCCCAATATTTATAAATATATTGTGAGGGACTCCACCGCCATTGGGGTATTTCAATCCCGCACTGCATTCCGTGTGTATGACCGCTAAGGGTGAGTGCTATGTTCTTTTTCTCGGGCAAAACAATTTCTTGAAAATGAGTAGGGTCGTGACTCATCAGTATTTTAAAATCTTCTTCGTTTACTCCCTCCATAGCTTTATTGAGGTCGCCGTATTTAGAGAACCTGCCGCGCCCCCAGTTTTCAACGCCTATAAGGGCAATCTTTTCGCCATTGCGTTCTAAATAGCGATGTTCATTGAGGAGCAAGTCCCAACCCATTTCCTTTTGTAAATCAAACAAGTGTTCTAAGTTCTTGCGCTTGGCTTCAACGCTTTCCCAAGAAGAGTAATCGCCATAATCGTGGTTACCCATAATAGAAAAGACACCATCAGGAGCGTGCAACGTAGCAAACAAGCTTTTCCAATCGTGAACCTCCTCTGCCAAGTTATTTACTAAATCGCCCGTAAAAAGAATGACATCACTCTTTTGAGCATTGATAAGTTCTACCCCATAACGTATCTTTTCATAATTGTCAAAACTTCCACAGTGAATATCCGAGATTTGAGTAATTCGATAGCCATCGAACGCCTTAGGAAGGTCGGGAAAATAAAGGGTATACTTCCATACCTTGTAATTGTACTTTCCTTTAAAAATAGCGTAGAGGATAGAGGCAAAAGGAATAGCCGCCAAGCCCCAACCCAGCATACTGATAAACTTGCGTCGTGAGGGCAAACGAGGAGCGTTTTGCTTTTTCTTGCTGAAAAGAGCGCGTATAAGCCGAGTAATATCTTCTATAAACAAAGGCAAACTGACAAATAAGCAGATGATGAGCCACGTAAGTAGTCCTGCCACAGCATATTGCTGAGGAGCACTCCACACCGTTTTACCTCTGTTGAACCAATGATAAAGAAGGTTGAGAACAATCGCTACTGCTATTCCCCAGAAAGTCCAATGTATCCATCGTGCTGTGGCAAGTGTCTTTAAACTTCTGCTAGCATAAAAACTCAATAAGAAATACAGCGTAAAGATACTGATAAGTATAATATAAATCATAGAATATTTGCCTATTCGTTAATTTGCTAATTTGCTAATAATCTCACGAATAACTTTAACGTTAGAAATAGGTCTTTTGGTTTCATCTAAAAAACTTTCTGTTTTGAACGAGAAAGGTAAGGTAGTACCTAAATCTTCGAAAACAGTACCTGAGAAATGTACTTCGGTAAAACCGGCAGCTTTTATCTGCACGATACTTTGCGCATTGATACCACCACCGGGCATAATAGTAGGTTGTCCTCCGCCAATGCGATTGAGTTCTTTTAGAAGAGCGAGCCCCTCAATAGCCGATTTCTTACCTCCTGAGGTGAGAATGCGTTTCACTCCCAAACGTTTCAAGGTTTGAATAGCTACAATGGGGTCGGGGGCACAGTCGAAAGCGCGATGATAGATAAATTCCATATCACCAGAGGCTTCAATGAGGCGTGCGGTGCGTTCTTCATCGATGGTATTATCGCGGTGCAACACACCCGTTACTACGCCCATACAACCCAGCTCACGGCAAAGAACAATATCGCGCAACATTACATCGAATTCTTCTTCGGTATAAGTGAAATCGCCACTGCGCGGACGTATCAGCACACAATTGCCGATGCTCAGCTCGTCCATTACTTTTTTAATCAATCCGTAGCTGGGAGTGATGCCTCCTACTCCCAATTCACTGCATAATTCAATGCGAGTAGCACCTGCTTCTTGTGCATTTTTAGCCGACTCGAATGAGCTGGCACATATTTCATAAATCATAATGTCTTTGTTAATTTGGAGTGCAAAGGTAGAGAATAATTAGCAAATGAGCAAAATTTTAATTAATGGTTAATGGAGAAATTGGGAGAGGATTATATAAAGCTTATAAGA